>JAGNEZ010000011.1 GCA_018003015.1 Phycisphaerae bacterium
CCGCCGCCGGATTCGCCAGCACCAACCTCCCCATCCCCTGGCTCGCCAACAAACGACTGGCCTTTACGTTCGGTTGAAAAACACCAAAATGTTAGTTGGCAGAAGGTCCGTGGGAATCAAGGCTAGACTACTACCAGGGTCCCCCAGAGAAGGAGCCGCTGGCTATCGGAGGCAACCTTCCGCTGAAGAAGGTGTACGAGTACGAGCCGATCCCGAAGGATATGAAGCCGGAGGAGGCCAAGCACATTCTCGGGGCCCAGTGCCAGCTGTGGGCGGAGTACCTGCCGACCACGCGGCAGGTCGAGTACATGGCCTTCCCAAGGGCGGCGGCGATGTCGGAGGTGTTGTGGTCACCGGCTCAGCGGAAGGGCTACGCCGCGTTTCTGGTCCGCCTGGCTGAGGATCTGAAGCGGCTGGATGTCTTGGACTGGAACTACCGGAAGCTGGACAAGGAATAGAGACTCGTCTCGCTCCTTGTCGTGGCCCGAGGGAACGGACTCCTACCTGTAGGGTGTTTACCGGCTTTTGTCCGCCTTTCTGCTGACGATTCTTCACATTCCCTTAAGGTACGCTGCCCTATGCTCAGCGGAGTCTCCCGCGGCAAGCCTTGCGGGAGGCCTGGTGGTCGTAGTCGATGGCGAGGGTGTCTGCGGTGTCCCTGGGGTCTTGAGGATGAGGGGCAGTGCCGGCGGTTGAGGCGAGATCGTAGCATGGGAACCCTGGCGGTCGTTCCGATTTTCATGAGTGCTGGTGCCGCGGTCATGCCCGCGGTCGTTGCGGCGGTGACGAGCGTGGTGGCCATCGCGGTGAGGCCGCGTGAGTTGCTGCGGCTCTGTCGGCGGCGGCCGGCGGCCGTCGGGGCGTCGTTGGGTGTGATTGCGTTGGGGGTGGTGGCCGCCAGCTGGTGGCGGACGTCCGACACGCGGGCTGCCACATCGGGGCGCGGGGAGACTCGGGCGGGGCATTATGACTGGGCCCGTGTTGCGGAGGACATCATCGCGAGGGAGGGCGCCGCCGGGGCACTCACGGCTCGCGCGGTCGCCGGGTCGCCGACGGCGGTTGCCGTCCAAGCAACGGGGGTTTCGCAAGGAGGGGGCGGCTCCTCGGTGGGTGCCGTTTCCCTGTCGAGCCATGGGAGCGCGGGTATTCCTCTGATTTTGGGGCGTGATGCCTCGCGATGCAGCTACGGGACGGGTCCGTCGCCTGTGCGGCTGAGCACGTTCTGGCGTTATGTGCCAGAGGAGACGATGTTCCTTTCCGCGCCCCTGGTGGTGGGCAATCGGGTCTTCACTGCCGGGTGCCAGAGTGACCTGGGCGGGTACACCGGTCTGCTCGCGTGCCTGGACGCCGAGACCGGCAAGCCGATCTGGGAGGTGACGCGGAAGGGCGATGACGTGTTGCGGCCGTTCTTCAGTTCGCCGGCATTGACTCAGGATGGCAGGTACCTGGTGATTGGGCAGGGTCTGCACGCGGATCGCGAGTGCTCGCTGCTTTGCTTTGAAGCTGTGACCGGGAAGCTCCACTGGGAAGTGAAGACCGCGCTTCACATTGAGTCTTCCCCCGCGATTCATGGTGACATGGCCGTGGTGGGAGCCGGGGCGATCGAGGGTCGTGACGGCCAGCCCACGGGTGACCCTGGTTTTGTGTTAGCGGTGCGTATCTCCGACGGCAGAGAGCTGTGGCGTCAAGTGGTCAACGATCCCGAGAGTGCGCCGGCGATCGATGAGAACGGCGCGGTGTACATCGGGAGCGGATTCAACGGCTCGGCCGTGGTGGCGCTGCGTAGCGAGCCGGAGGAGCAGTTGCGGGCCGGCAAGTTTGATCGGATTCTGTGGCGTACGGCGGTTGCTCATCCGGTCGTGAGTGCCATTGCCCTGGCCGGCGACCTGGTGATTGCGGGCGGGGGCAACAGCGACGCGGTTCATTCGAACCGGAATGCGGAGGGCATGGTGGTTGCGTTGGACCGGAAGACGGGCCGGATTCGCTGGCAGACGTTGTTTGAGGACTCGGTACTGGGGGGTTCTGCCTGTCGTGAGGACCGGCTGGTGTGTCCGGTCCGTACAGGCGAGGTGGCGGCGCTGTCGCTGCAGGATGGTCGGGTTCTGTGGCGTACGGCGATCAGCAGGCAGGCCCCGGTGATTGCGGCGTGCGCGTTCACCGGGCAGCGGGTTTACGCGGTGAGCAGTGACGGATACCTGGCGGTTGTGGATTCCCAGGATGGGCAGGTTCTGGAGCGAGTCTACTTGAACGACCAGGCCAGACCGGGCACCGGCCTGGCGATGTGTTCGCCGCAGGTTTCCGGAGGGCGGGTGATTGCGGGAAGCGAGACTGGGGGGCTGCATTGCCTGGTTGGCTCGGAGGGCAATGAATGAACTCGGCATCGGCCTACGTTGAGGACTTATCCGAATGCCGCGACGCGTCGCAGGTGGGAGGCAAGGCGGCGAGTCTTGGTCGGCTGGTCCGAGCGGGGTTCCCGGTTCCCGGCGGGTTCGTCATCAACACCCGGGCGTTTGAGGTTGCCAGAGGCCGATCGCTGCCGGCGGGCGTGCCGGCCGGGTTGCCGGACGAGGTCGCGGAGGAGATACGACAGGGGTACCGGGGGATGGGTAGCGGGCTGGTGGCGGTCCGATCGTCGGCCACGGCGGAGGATACGCCGACCGCCTCCATGGCCGGGCAGTACGAGACCTTCCTGAACGTGGAGGGTGAGGCTCAACTACTCCAGGCGGTGCGGGAGTGCTGGGCGGGTCTGGATACTCCCCGGGTTCGGGCCTATCTATACGAGCAGGGTATCGATCCTGCGCACGTGTCGATGGCGATCATCGTTCAGCGTCTGATTCCCGCAGACGCGGCGGGGGTGCTTTTTACCGCCAATCCCCACTTTAACGGCAACCGCGAGATGCTGGTTGAGGCGAGCTGGGGGCTGGGCGAGTCGGTTGTTTCCGGACGGGTGCAGCCGGATGTTCTCCGACTGGAGTATGAATCGGGACATGTTCTGGGCGCGACGATTTCCGACAAACAGGTGTACCTTGCCGCCGGGGGGAGTGGCGAACAGCCGGTCGACGAGGCGCGGCGCAAGACGGCCTGCCTGAATGGGCGGGACATTCAGCGGCTGTGGCGGTTGGGCAGGCGTCTGGCGGAGCATCTTGGCTCGCCCCAGGATGTGGAATGGGCGATCCATGGTGGCGAGCTGTATGTGCTGCAGGCTCGCCCGATCACGACGCTGCGGGCTGCCGAGGGGCATGAAGCGGTGCTGATGGTGGTGCGTCAGCGGTTGAACCAGGAGCTGTCGGCGGGGCGTGGTCCGTGGGTGCTGCACAATCTGGCTGAGACGTTGCCCCATCCGACGCCGTTGACCTGGAGCGTCATCCGGCGATTCATGTCCGGGTCCGGCGGTTTTGGTGCCATGTACCGGCAGGCTGGCTTTCGGCCTTCGCCGGTCGTGGATCGCGAAGGGTTTCTGGAACTTATTGCCGGTCGAGTGTACATGGACGTATCGCGTGCCCCGGAGATGTTCTTTGAGGGGTTTCCTTTCGCATACGACCTGGAAGCGCTCCGCCGAAGCCCGGATGCATCGCAGACGCCGCCGACCTTGCCGCGAGGTTCGTTCTCATCACGTATGGTTGCCCGGCGGCGCCTGGCGGCGGTGCAGAGGAATCTGTATGCCCTGTCCGCGGATTTCGATCGTCAGCTTTGCCGCAACATGTGTCCGCGTCTGGCGTGCTATGTCGACCTGGCCAAGCAGATCGACTTGCGGCTGGTCTCCGCCGATCGTCTGATCGGTCTATGGCAGGAGCACGAGAGACAGGTTCTGGATACTTTCGGTCCGCACTCGCTGATGCCGAGTCTGATCTGCGAGATGGCCATGGCGGAGCTTCGGGAGTTTCTCCAGGAGTGCTTCTGGGAGGAGGACGCTGATGATCTGGCCGGGGTCATCTCGGCCGGTGGTTCGCTGAACCGGACGCTGACTGCTGACCTCGAGTTGTATGAAGTGGGGAGGGGTTTCCGCCCGTTGGAGAGGTGGATGGCTGATCACGGTCATCGGGCGGTAGGGGAATTCGATCTGGCGGCTCCGCGCCGGCGAGAGCAGCCGACGGCCGTCAGCGATCTGGCGGCCCGCTTGGCCGCCGGCGTTGGACCGCTGGATCGACACCGTCGCACCGTTGGGGAGGTGGAGTGCCGGATCGAGTCGCTCCGTGCCCGGCTGTCGGGCCGCGATCGCAGGGAGTTCGATCGTCGTCTGGATCTTGTCCGCCGGTACATGGCCTTTCGCGAGGACGGCAAGGATTTCCTGATGCTGGGCTACGATTTGCTGCGTGACCTGGCTCTCGAGGCGGGGCGACGGCTGAACGTCGGCGAGGATGTCTTTTACCTGACGCGGGAGGAGCTCTTCGACGCGCTGGGTGTCGGATCCGCACCGCGTCGAGTGATCGATCAACGGAAGGCCGAGTACGAGGCTGAGATCCGGATCGACCTGCCGCGGGTGATCGAGGGTGCGATGATCGAGGTCCTGGGTGAGACGGCGGTAACGGAGGCGCACCCCGGCGGCTACCAGGCCTTTGGGATTTCGTCGGGCGAGGCTGTGGGGCCGGCGAGGATTCTCCAGTCGCCTGGGGAGAGGTCGGATCTCGGTCGCGGCTACGTCCTGGTTTGCCCGAGCACGGATCCGTCCTGGACGCCGCTGTTCATCAACGCCGCGGGACTGGTGCTGGAACGTGGCGGCACCTTGTCGCACGGGGCGGTGGTGGCTCGTGAGATGGGGTTGCCGGCCGTTGTCCTGCCTGATGCCACGCGGTTGTTTGCGGAGGGCGAGGTACTTCGCGTGGACGGCCGCCGCGGGCGGGTTGTCCGGGAGGGGGAGACGCCGTCTGGGGTGTCGGTGTCGGCGAGCTGCGATTTGTCTGACGGTTCGGGCGGGTGCGATCGAGGGTCGCCCGGCCCGGACGACGTGTGCGTCTTGGCGGACGCGGTTCCGCCGCCGTCTGGCAGGAAGGACCGCAGGGCGGCGAGGATGCGAAACGTCCTGGCCCTCGCGTGGATGGTTTTTCTGCTGGGTTTTTTCCTTCTGCCCGAGGCCTGGGTTCATCAGCCATCGTTGGCGGCCATGGATTGGGTGTTGTGGCCGATTGTCCGGTCCTTGGGCAAGCCCGCGGTCGTGGTGGTGGTTGCTGTCGGCCTGGCGTTGCTGACGCTCCTACTCCAGAAGTATTTAACCGACAACGAACGTCTTTTGGAGGCAAAGCGTCGAGCCGCGGTTCTGAGGAGTCAGGCTGACGATCTGCCCGAGGGCTCGCCGAGGCGCCGAACACTGACCCGGTTGGCGGCGGGGGTCCAGTATCGCACGCTGACGGCCGCGCTGGTTCCGGTAGGCGTCTTGCTGGGCCCCATGGTCATGCCGTTCATCTGGTTCAAGGATCGCGTGGATCCGGCGGCCGGCAATCCGCCAGCGGGTTCGCCGGTGCAGGTGGTTGCGATGGTTGACGGGGACTGGTTGGATCCGGTTCGGATCGAGACGCCGCCGGCGATTCAGGTGGACGACCGCACGCCGTCGACGCGGACTCTGCCGCCGCTGCGCGAGACGTTGGAGCGACTGCTGACCCTGTACCGCCAGCGGCAGGATGAGTCCGCGGAGCCGTGGGAACTGAAGGTGGGGCCGGATGTAGCGCCTGCGCAGGCGGCCAAGGACCTGCAGGCTTATCTCGAGGCGGGCCTGCCGCCGCGAGGCATGACCTGGATGATTCGCCCGCCGGCGGACCTGGACGGTCGATTCCCGGTGACGGTGGCGACCGGGGGTCATCGTCCGGTGACGATCCACGCGGTGGTTGGCGACCGGTGTGCCCCCGCTCCCTCGCGGGTGACGGGTCACCGGGGCTCGCCGGTGCGGGAGCTGCGTGTGGTCTACCCGCGGTCCAAGCAAGCGCCCTGTTTCTGGCGGCCTTTCGCGGCGTTTGGGTCTCGGTCGCGGGATGCTGCCGTGGCGGGTGAGGGCAGCCGGGCGGTTGTCGGGAGGCTGGCGGCGGTCGACGTTGGTTGGCTATGGTTGTACATCATGGTCTATCTGCCGACGTTGCTGACGGCTCGGGGGGTGATGAAGGTCGCGTGATGGCGGGTCATGGCGGCCCCGAGGCGGTACACTGGTGTTCGAACGGATACGGATGATGCTGTTGAGGGGTGTCCGATGAGGCTGCTGGTGATTGAGGACGAGCCGGATCTGCTGGAGGTGTTGGCTCAATCGCTCCGCGAGGCCGGATATGCGGTGGACGAGGCGTCCGACGGGCCGACCGGTTTGTACAAGGCGGCGGGCGCGGACTACGATGCGGTCGTTCTCGATCTGATGTTGCCGGGCATGAGCGGGTGGGATCTGCTCCGTGAACTGAGGAAGACGAAGGCAACGCCGGTTCTCATTCTGACCGCACGCGATACTATCCCCGATCGAGTGAAGGGTCTCGATGCCGGGGGCGATGACTACCTGACCAAGCCGTTCGAGTTGCCGGAGCTGCAGGCTCGGCTGCGGGCTCTGATTCGCCGATCGGCGGGTCAGGCCAAGGCCACGCTCGAGGTAGACGACGTCGAGATTGACACGGCCGAGCGTACCGTGCGCAAGGCGGGGCAGCCGGTTGCTCTCACGCCGAGGGAGTATGCCCTTGTCGAGTTGCTTGCCCTGCACAAAGGGAAGCTGGTGACCCGGACGATGATCTACGATCATCTGTTCGACGAGGCCGACGACAGCCTGTCGAACCTGGTGGATGTTCACGTTGCCAACGTCCGGAAGAAGCTGGGCAAGGATTTCATCCTGACCCGGCGCGGCGAGGGGTACCAGGTCCATGGCTGAGAGCCGGTTGCCAGATCGGGGTTGCCCGCTTGCCGCACCGCGTGGTCAGGGCTCTTTGGGAGTTGGTTTCAAGTCGATTCGCTGGACGCTGCAACTGTGGCATGCCGGTCTGCTCGCGGTGGTGCTGATGGCGTTTGGCTCGATGTCGTACGTGGGCATTAGTCGGATGCGGTACCAGGAGGTGGACACCGATTTAGAGCGATCGGTGCAGGGGCTGGTGGTGGGTTTCCGACCGAAGATGCCGGGGCGGCCACCTAGCGAAGTGCCGTCGGGTGGTTCTCCGATGGACCCAGGTCCGAGCTGGCCGGATGGTGATGCTGGGCCGAAGCCGGAGCCGCCTGACTGGCGTGGCCCGGGCCCGTTGGACCGATCGGTGGGCCGGCCGCCGGACGGGCCGCGTGGCCGGGAGCGGTCGTTTCCGCCCTGGCTGGAGTTCGAAGTGCCCGTGGAACTGGATCGACGGGCGGCGACCGGCGAGCTCTACTACGTGATCTGGGGTTTCGATGGTCGTGTGCTCAAGTCCTCGGCGAGCGCCGGGGAAGTTCCTGATCCCGGTTCGACGTTGTCGGGTCCTCCGAAGCCGGAGCCGCCGCAGATACGTCAGCGAGGTGAGGTGCGAGAAGCTTACGTTTTTGGGCCATTTGGTTTGCGTGGCCTGGTTGGTCGTTCGATGCGTCCGGATCAAGCGGCCCTGCACCGGCTGGCGTTTCTGCTGGTCGCGGTTGGGGCCGGTGTCCTGGTGATCGGCCTGGCGGGTGGGTGGCTCGTATCCTTGCGAGCGGTTCGGCCGATCGAAGCGATCACGGCGGTGGCTCAGGAGATCTCGGCCTCGAATCTGTCCAGGCGGATCGATCTGGCCGGGACCCAGAGCGAGCTGGGGACGCTGGCGGCCGTATTGAATGACACCTTCGCTCGGCTGGAAGCGGCGTTCCAGCAGCAGGTTCGATTCACCGCGGACGCATCGCACGAGTTGCGTACTCCGTTGGCGGTGATTCACACCCACGCCCAACTGGCCTTGTCGCGGCAGCGATCGGCGGAGGAGTATCGTCGGATGTTCGAGACGTGCCTGAGAGCCTCCGACCGGATGAAGAATCTGGTGGACTCGCTGCTTCTGTTGGCTCGGGCGGATGCCGGTCGGCTCTCGCTCAACCGTACCGAGCTGGACCTGCGTGATATCGTCGAGGAGTGTGTCGAGATGGTGTTTCCCCTGGCTGCCAAGAAAGGGGTGACGGTAGAATTGGATCTGGAGTCTGTGGCGCTGCTCGCGGACGGGACCCGGGTTGCCCAGGTAGCGACCAACCTGTTGACCAACGCGATTCGCTACAACCGCGAGGGGGGGCGGGTGCAGGTCCGCGTTGGTACCAGTGGCACTGATGCGGTGCTCAGCGTCACGGATACGGGGGTGGGCATTCCGGCCGAGAGCCAGGCGCACCTGTTCGAGCGGTTTTACCGGGTGGATGCGGCCCGCAACCGGGAGGAGGGGGGCAGTGGTCTGGGCCTAGCGATCTGCAAGAGCATTGCCGAGGCTCACGGGGGCACGATCACCTTTCGCAGCGAGGCGGGCAAGGGAGCGGTTTTCCTGGTACGGCTGCCCCGGAAGGGGGCGGAAGGCGGATGTCCTGCGGACTCCCTTTCGACGGAAAACGGTCCGCCGGCATGTGGGTAGCGGGGCGCGTAGCCTGAACTGGCGGAGTCATCTTCTTCATCTTATCTTCAGGTGGGGGTTGTTAACCTGAAGGAGGGTGATGTCTGATCTTGGATTTTGCCCCTCGGTTGCCGATGGTGAAGGGTCAGTCACGGGGCGGTTGGCCTGGCCGGCTGCCAGGCTGGTTTTGGTGAGAGGGCGGCGGCTCGCGTGGCGTTCGATGAGGGCCATGGTCTGCCTGATCACGAAAGGAGAAGGCCGATGTTGAGTCGAAAATGGTTGTTGGCGATTCCGGTGGGAGCGTTGATGGTTTTCTCGTTGGCTCTGGCCCAGGATCCCGGGCGAGGTGGCCCTGGTCCTGGTGCTGGAGCGGCTCCCGGTCCGGGTCAGCCGCCGGCTTTCGGGGGTTTTGATCCTGCGCAGTGGCGTGAGCGGATGTCGAAGATGATGCAGGACCAGCTGGGGGCCAGCGACGACGAGTGGAAAGTGTTGTATCCCAAGATTGAGAAGGTTCAGACGACCCAGCGAGAGTCTTTTGGTGGTTTTGGGATGATGGGTTTCGGTCGCCGTCCTGGCGGCGGCCCAGGCGGCCCTGGTGGGGGCCCCGGTGGGCCTGGTGGCATGGGCAACCAGCAGCTCAGCAAGGTGGCCCAGGCTCAGACAGACCTGCGGGCCCTGCTGGACAAGAAGGATGCCGGCGCGACGGACATTGCCGGCAAGCTGGCCGCCTATCGCGAAGCCCGCGAGAAGGCTCGCACGGAAGTACAAGCCGCCCAGAAGAGCCTGAAGGAGCTTGTGACGCAGCGTCAGGAAGCCGTTCTCGTGCTGATGGGCGTTCTGGAGTAAGCCGACGTTCGGCGGGGTGGTTTGAAGGCAAGCCGCGTTCCGGAGCGCGGCTTGGGGAGTGTGGGGTGTGCGCCGCTTGTCTTGCGAGACGGGTTGATGGCTGACTGGGCCGACACAACACGCATGCTTGGTCGAGGCGGGCGAGCGACGATTCGCGCTCTGATCGAGTTTCACGCCGACTATCTGTTTGGCATCGCCCGGGCGTTAGCCGTTGATGCCGCGGATGCTGAGGAGCTGGTGCGGGGGGCGCTGGCCTGTTGCCTGGAAAGCGGTTTTCGCCCGGGGGTTGCGATTCGGACATCGCTGCTGGCCGCGCTGGTGCGTGAGGCGTGCGGGACTCGCCCGGCTCCATCGCGTTGCATATCGTCAACCGGTCTGGCGAAGGGGGTGACCCGTGTTCCCGTGGGTCAGGCCGCGGAGTGTGCCGGGACCGTCGTTGCCGAGTCTCGGCCGGGTTTGTCGGCGGTCCTTCGTGACCTGGCGATGGAGCATCGCATCGTCGTTGTTCTGCGGGAGCTGGCAGGGATGACGTACGAGGAGATGGCCTGCACCCTGCAGGTTCCGCAGGCGACCGTGGAGGTCCGTCTTCGTGAAGCCCGAGAGGCGTTATCGAAGCGGGTGCTCGCCGCTTTGAGGGATCTTCCCGCCGGTCGAAGGCCTGTCTTCACGCCACCTTAAGGTTCACCCGGCTATGTTGAGTCATGTCAGGATCGGATCCGCCCGCGTCACTTCGGAGATGAGGGTGACGGGCGGGAGAGCCTGCCGAGAGGGTCGAGTCTTGTTCCAGAGCAGCACAGGGTTTTTAGGTATCGTCATGGTGCTGGGGGTCCCGATTGTTGGCGTTGCCCAGGCGCCGCGGAGCAACACAGGGGTGCCGGGGTCGCAGCCCGCGCCTGATCGCGGGCCGTTTGGGGGTGGTTTCTTGCCCTTCTTCCCGGGCTTCGGGGAGGTGATGGCGTTTGGGGAGATCAAGACGCAGATACGAGCTTCGGACGAGGAGTGGAGAGTGATTGGCCCCAAGCTGCGGCGGGTGATGTCCGCGCGACAGGCGACGGAGGCGATGCTGCTGCCAGCGGGCCCGGACGAGAGTAGTGGCCTGTTGGGTGGCCCGATGGGCCGAGGGGGGCGGGGTGGTGGCGGTTTTGGCCCGCCGGGTGGGCCGGGTTTCGGTGACGACAGCAGCTTTCAGGGTCCTGGCGGTTTCGGTCCGGGGGGTCCTGGTGGTCCCGGTGGTCCTGGTGGCCGTGGGCCTGGCGGTCGTGGTTCTGGGGGTTTTGGACCGGGAGGTCCGGGGCCTGGTGGTTTCGGGCCTCCGGGCGGATTTGGCCCGCCTGGTGGTTTTGGGCCTCCGGGCGTTTTTGGTCCGCCTGATGGTTTTGGGCCTGCGGCTGGTTTCGCTCCGGGCGGTCGCGGTCCAGGCGGTTTTGGCCCGCCGGAGGAGCGAGGTCGGGGTGATGCGGCGGCGACACAACCCGGAGCCGCGAGCCAACCGGCGTTCGGCGGTCGTGGCGGTCGCGGCTTTGGTCGGTTTGGCCCGGGCGGTGGTCCCGGGGGTGGCGGACCGGGTGGGCCGCCGGGCGGCGGACCTCCGGGCTTCGGTGCGCGCAACATGGTGGTGATGCAGGCCCTGTTCGAACTGCAGACGGTGCTGGCGGACTCGAAGTCGACTGCGGAGCAGGTCGAGGAGAAGGTAACGGCTGTTCGCGAGGCCCGCCGCAAGGCTCGGCTTGAGCTGGAGGAGGCGGAGAAGGACCTTTTTCTGCTGCTGACTCTTGATCAAGTGGCAGTGCTGACGGAGCAGGGTTACCTGGACTGATGGCGTACCCGGGGTGGCGCTGGATGCCGGTCGGCTGCCGTGTTCTTTGGAGTGTTCGCGATGTGGTGCATGAAACGCACGTTCCTGAAGGGCTCGTTTGTGGTTCTGCCGTTCCTGCTTCTGTGTCTGGCGATGCCGGTGCAGGGATACGTGGATCTGGCCCCCACGCTTTCGAAGGTGGTCGGCGATTCGAAGCAGATTGCGGTGGTAGAGGTTGTCGGGTTCCATCGCGAGAAGCGCACGGTGACATTGAAACCGGTGCGCAAGCTGAAGGGGGATGCGATCGCCGGGGTGGTCAAGCATGAGGTGGCCGTTTCCCAAGGCGCAGCCATTCCGCGGCATATCATGCAGTGGGCGGATCCCGGTTCTCAGGCCGTTCTGTTCGTGTCCCGCAACACCGGGCTGGTCTGCGTCGGCCAGGGGTGGTATCAGGTTCGGTTGGCTGGAACGGATGCATGGAAACTGGGAGTCGAGCGACCGGATCTGCCGTTGGCCTATTATGGTCCGGTGTCCCGCCTGGCTGACGGCATCGAGAGCATGCTTGCCGGCAAGGATGCGGTGCTTTCGACGGTGGCCCACGGTGCTGACGAGATTGCGGCCAGTTTTGACTTGGCGCTCAACCGTGCCAGCCTGCCGGGACTGGTCAAGGTCGAGCGCATCCGGGCGAATCTGAAGATGCCGCCGATGGTGTTGGCCGCCTCGGCCAATCCTGCCTATCTGATTGGGCAGGGGCCGGTGGACGAAGCGGATCTGCCGGCGCTGATGGAGAAGCTCAAAGCGGCCGACGCCGTGGTGCGGGCCGACTCGGCCGACGATCTCGGGTGGTTGGCCGCCAAGGCTGCCACGGCGGAGAAACCGCTGACGGCTCTGCTGGCGGATTCTGCGTCGCGTGTACGGGTATCGGCGGCGACGGCGCTGCTGCGTATTGTCCCGAAGAATGCGGACGCCCTGGTCGTCCTGAGGCAAGCGTTGGTGAGCTCCGACCACGCCACGCGTCTCCAGGCGGTGAAGGGCGTTGGCCTGGTGGGTTCAGCGGCCGCTCCCCTCATTGATGTGTTGGGCGGCTTGCTGAAAGAGGGAGACGAACCGACGCGGATTGCGGCTCTTCAGGCCATCTCGATGCTGGGCCCGGTGGCGGCGGCTCAAGTTGGGGTGGTCACCCGCCTGCTGGACGACCCGGAGTTGATGATTGATGCCGCGGACGCGCTGGGCCGGATCGGTGCCGCGGCTCGCCCGTCGCTCAGGCGCCTGGCTCAGATGCTGACCAGCGATCAACCGGCGGTTCAGTGGGCGGCTGTGCGGGCGATGTCGCAGATCGGCGGCGAGGAGGCTCATCCGGCCGTCGACTTCATGGTCAAGAAGTTGCCCAGTGCGACCGAGGTAGAAGGCTACAACATGATGATCTACCTGGCTCTGCTGGGGCCGGTGGCCAAGGATGCGATTCCGACGATTCGCAGCGTTCGGATCAAGAATCCGGTGCTCCCGTCGGCGACCTGCTGGGCGATCGAGTCGGACAGGAGTTTCCCATGGTTGGGCGGGGGGCGTGGTGGTCCCGGCGGCCCGGGCGGTCCTCCGGGCATGGGTGGTGGCGGAGGAGGGCCTGACTTTGCGGTTTACATCTACGAAGCCTACGTGGTCGAACTGGGTGATCGGCTTCGTCCGGCGGCCCGGCTGCTTGCCCAGAAGATCGCGGACGGGACGGCGGGGGACATTCCCGACTGGGGATACAAGATCCTGTCCTGCGGCCGGGACGAAGCTCTTGGCGTTTTCCTTCCGCTGCTGTCCGACCGCGACAAGGTGATGCGTGAGCGTGCGGTGGTGGCTCTGGGTTTTATGGGTCCATCGGCCGATGCTGCCCGAAGCCAGGTTGAGGCTGCCCTGCAGGGGGTGTCGAGCGAACGGGAGAAGAGGCTGATTGAGTGGTGTCTCCGGGAGCTGGCCCACGGCCCGCGCGGCTAGATGGGGTGGTCCGGGTTGAGGCCGGTGCTGATTGCGGGGGTGCCGGGGGGGGGCTCTTGTCGCAAAAGGACAAGTCATTTACGCAATGGGGCGTTGTCATGGGAAGCGGGCCCGGTGGTAATATGGCCGATATACTCAGGTAGGTGATGGTCCACCTCGCCGCATCCTCGATGGTAGAATAGTCGCCGTGGCTGAGGGGCGTTTGGTCGTCAGATCGAGACGGAGGTCTCAACCATGTGTCCGACAGGCATGACCGCAGGCGTGTACTCTCGGGAAGCCGGACTGGCCCATGCGCGTCGGTCGAAGGCTGGGTGTTGCCGTTCGGGGTTCACGCTGATCGAGGTTCTGGTGGTGGTAGCGATCATCGCGCTGCTGATTGCGGTTCTGCTTCCATCGCTGACACGGGCTCGGGAGAATGCTCGTCGTGTGGTTTGCGAGAGCAATCTCACCCAGCTGCAGAAGGGGACGGTCTTCTATCAATCGGACTTCAAGGGCATTTTTCCGCCCCACCGCACGGCGGTCGTCGTGGGCACCAAGGGTCGCGACGATCTGGGTGAGTGGGCGTGGTTCAGGCTGCTGGAGAAGTACACCAAGTCGCCGGAGGTGCCGCATTGTCCGACGCTGGGCACGTCGACCCAGCATGATGCCGGGGTGACCTGGAATTGGGAGTACAGCCGGCTGGAGATCGGCTACGGCTACAATGCGTGGTTCCTTGGTTTGTGGAATCACACCACCGAGGACTATGGCGTGATCAAGAGTACGCCGTGGTTCCCGGAAAGCCGAGTGAAGCGGCCGTCGTCCAACATTCTCTTCGCCGACGCCAATCCCAAGATTGACATGCAGTTTGGCGGGCAGCTCTGGTGGCCCTACATCGAGGGCGATGCCACGGAGAAGTCGACGGGTGGGACGGGGGAAGGTGTGAATGTCACCAGGCACCTGAAGATGGGCAATATCGTGTTCAACGACGGTCACTGCGAGACGCGAAGGGCCGGCACGATTAATCCGAAGAAGAAGCTCTCCAACGAGTTCCTCCAGTATTGGGATCCGCTGCTCCGTCGGATATCGAACTGATTGTGTTGCCCGGTCCAGTGGTCGCCCGGCCTGGTCGGACCTGTGGTGTGTGGGCTTCTTCTGCCCAGCGGCCCGACGGTCGGGTTTCTCCCCCGCGTATCGACGATCCCGGTTTCTCAGCAGGATGGCGGCTCAGTCCGCGGCGTGGTCTCCTTCCGACGGAGGTGTCCGAGTCGGGTCTTCCGTGGATCTCCATCTCAGGATGTGTCATGCTGCGATGATCCGGCCGATCGGCCATATCGGGCGGATTCTCCGCCCTGATCGATCTGGCCGGCGGGATTGCGTTCGGTCCTGGGGGTACTTCTCACATTCTCGGCTTGCGGCTTCGCGGGCTTTTGCGTCGGCATGGTTCCGTTACAATGATCGTGTTTCGGACCGGGGTCATTCTTCGGGAGGAGTGTGATGACGGGTGGTGCGGCCTGCCGATTGACGGGTGTCTTGCTGATGTTCGGTGTGCCTGGGGCGGGTGCGAATCCTGCCCGGGCTGACGAGGAGCTGGCGATTGACCGGGACAATCTGGTCATCAGCCGGTCGGTGAGCATCAAGCCCGGGCGGTATCGGGTGCAAGATGCGGACGGCAACGGCGTTCTTCAGGTCAAGGCCGACGACGTGGTGGTGGATTTTCGGGGCGCGGTGCTGGCGGGCATGGGCATCGAAGGCACCGATCTGAGCAAGGCTGAGGGTATTGGTCTCTCGGTCAGCGGGGCCAAGAACGTTACCATTCGCAATGCCAAGGTGCACGGCTTTGCCTTCAACATCCGGGCGGTGGACTCGCCGGGGCTCGAGCTTGAAGGTTGCGATGTCAGTTACGCCAAGGCCCAGCGGATCGCGGCGGGTGGCCGGCCGATCGAGATCTGGCTTGTTCTTCGTTCCCTTGATGCCTGGCGGAGTTACGGGGCGGGCCTGTGGCTTGAATCGTGCAGGGCCAGCAGCGTCAGCCGGTGCCGGGGTACGGGGACGCAGAACGGCTTGTTGCTGGTGGACTCGGCGGAGTGGAATACCCGCTGGTTTGGCTGGGGCAAGCCGACCAAGCTCGCCTACGACGACACCGCGGGGTGGGCCAGGCTGTTTGCATCTGTGCCGCTCCATGAGCAACGCACCCGCGAGCTCAGTACCAGGCTCTGGCGGGAGGGCTTTCCGCCGGGCGTTCCGCACCATGACTTCGCCATCCTGGCCACGACCCAGGTTCGGATGCCGGCCGGCCGGTACCGACTGTCCACCTTGTCCGACGACGGCATTCGCGTGTTCTTGGATGGCAAGGAAGTGATCTCGCGCTGGAACCATCACGGGACCACGCCGGATGCGGCCGAGGTCGATGTAGCCGAGGGGGTGCATGAGTTCATCGTGCACTACTGCCAGGAGGACGGGGCGTCGACTCTGGATTTCGGGTGGCAGAAACTGGACCAGCCATGACTTCGCGGGAACGCATCCTGGAGGCCCTTCAGCGACGGCCGACCGATCGGCTGGCGCTGTGTGAGACCGGCTTCTGGCCGGAGACGCTCGATCGATGGCGAGGTGAGGGGTTTCCCGCCGATGGTGATCCGGTCGACTACTTTGGTCTTGATCGCATGGCCTTCGCCAACGATCTGTTCGAGCCTGCGTTCGGGCTTCCGGAGCGGACGTTGGAGCAGACCGACGAGTACCGCGTTTATCGCGACGGTTACGGCAAGACGGTCAAGGCCTGGCTGCATTCCTCCCACACGCCGAGTATTCTCGAACCCGCCCTGACCACCTGGGACGGATGGCGGCGGCTGAAGCCGGCTCTCAAGGCCTCTGAAGACAAGTTCAACAACCCTCAAGCCGAGCGGCTTTACCGGGACGGTCGAGCGGGCGGTCATTTCCTGTCGATGACGCCGGCCGAGCCGATGTGGTTCGCGATCCAATCGGTCATGGGCTATGAGCAGGGTCTGCTGGCCATTGCCGAGCAGCCCGAGCTGATCGCGGACATGGTGGGCACGTATACCGACTACCTGCTGGGCATGATGGAGTTGTCCTGGGAGCGCGGGTATCGCTTCGATGCCCTGTGGTTCTGGAGTGATCTGTGTTACCGGGGGGGTATGCTCTTCTCGCCCGTGGCCGCCCGGCGGCTGGTACTCGATCACTGGAAGCGGCTCGGCCGATGGGCTCACGCTCGTGGGATGCCGTTCATCTTCCATTGCGACGGTCATGTCGGGCAGTTCATTCCGCTACTGATTGAAGCCGGCTGCGATGCGATTCATCCGCTCGAGGCCCGGGCGGGCAACGATGTGCGCGAGTACAAGCGGCAGTTCGGCGACCGGATCTGCCTGATCGGCAACATCAATGCTGATATCGTGGCCTCTGGCGACCGGGTCGCGATCGAGCGTGAAGTGGTCGAGAAGATCCCGGTGGCCGCCCAAGGCGGTGGGTACATCTACCACATTGACCACTCCGTGCCGCCGACCGTCTCGCTCGATTCGTACCGATTCCTGCTGGAATGCGTGCGCAAGTGTGGTTGAGGTTTCGAAAGGGCCTTGTTGTCCTCGAAAGCGATCATGGATCCCATGTTGATCGAGATCCCGGACGAGTTCGAGACCGCGGCTGACCGTCCGCGTGCCCAGGGTCGGTGATAGGCTCATCCGGAAGCCATCCGCGAGTACCGAGTGGCCGAACGTCGCGACCGCGCCGACCGCAAGCAACTCCGACGGGCCACCCGCCGGCGTTTCCGCTCAATGTCCTCCCGCTGAGTTCCGGCTCCGCGCGATACCCGACTCCGCTATGCCGCTTATGGTGCTGGTGGGCGCTTACGCCGTGGCGGTCGCGGGCTCAGGAACCGACCACGGTGGCGGAGTCTGAAAGCCGGTGCCGCAAGGCCCGGGCGAAGTTCCTGTTGCGAGAGGACATCACCCTGGGTGAGCATCGTCGTCAGGGCGGGAGGATCTCGAAGTCATACGCATCGAGCGGGATGCGGGTATGCTCCATCCGGCTGGGCTCGGGGACGTAGAAGATCGGTCCGAGGCCGGGACCGGGGTAGGTCAGTTCATCGTGCAGCACGCCGCCGGGCACGGTGAAGTAGCTGGTCTCAGGATCGTTGGGCTGCAATTCGAGGATGAACAGATCGTCGGCGGTCAGGCGGCCTTCTGCAGTCTTGGCCTGGAACTCGGCGACCGGGCAAGTGCCGAGCACATAGAGCAGCGGCTTGCTGGCCGGATCGGCGAAGAACAGCCAGCTCTCGGCGTCGCCATGGGCGGCGAGGTGATCCAACTTCGTCCGGTTGCAGGCCACGACGAGCATCTGCCAGGGGCCGGTACCTTCGGCCGCCAGCTCGACCCGCTCAACGACCTGGTCGTTTTCCCTGACCGTGCGGGCCTTCTCCGAGGGTACAAGCCTGCGGAGCCCTCCGCGTTTCTCCAGATCTGCCATGGATTCGGGCGTCGCCTTGTGGGCATGCAGTGTGATGCGTTTCATCGTCGTCGCCGGCCTCTTCGGTAGTAGTTGTATCCGAGTTTGTCTTTCAGACGTTCGAGCATGTCGAAGATGATCGGGCAGGTTCCGGCCCGTTCGATGATCCCGATGGTCCGCGACGCGACGTTGCTGCCGATGTACGGGTAACCCTGGCAGACCTCGGGTCGGTCCTCGTAGACCGAGCAGAGGTTGTCCTGGAGGAACGGGCATGGCCGGGCGTCGATACCGGCGTCGTGCTCGCGGGTCTTGGGTTGGACATAGCGGCTGGCGAACTCGCCGGGGGTGAGGTTGAGGCGCCGGGCGAGGCGTGCGATTTCCTCCTTGTTGACCGGGATGTAGTTGTCTCGGCAGCAGGCGGCGCAGGTCGTGCAGTTGACCTGGGCTTCGGCCTGGCGAGCGAACCGCTCGGCCAGGTTATCCACTCGGCGTTCGGGGAGTATCGAGTACGCCTTGAGGAATGCGCGGAAGCCCCAGTTTTCGTCTGCTCGCTCGCGGGCCAGGCGAGCCACGATTTCCGGGTTTTTCTCCATGGTCAGCTCTTTTCGGCGAGTTGGGTGCGAATGGTATCGATGGCGGCGCGCAGTTGCCGATCGATGATGATCTCGAACCGTCGTGGTTTGCGTTCGCCGGCGGGGGCGGTGGCCGTGGCCGGTGCGGACGCGGCTGCGGCGGTGGTTGCCTGAGCAGAAGCCGGTTGACTGGGGGCTGGAGTGGTGGTGGTCGGGGTGGTGGTTGCCTGGGTGGTGGTCGGGTAATCGCCGGCCGCGTAGACCGAGAGCCACGAATCGAGCAGCTGGGCGCGTTCGTCCGAGGTGAGGATGACGGCCCGATCGGGCTGGACGCCCTTGCCGTGGATGCGTTCGCCGTTGGGCAAGTAGTAGTATGCGGTGGTCAGCTTGACCCAGCCGTTATCGTTCTCGACCTGAAGGATGGTCTGGACCGAGCCTTTGCCGAAGGTGTTCTCGCCGATCACGGCGGCGCGTTGGTGGTCCTTGAGGGCCCCGGCGAGTATTTCTGAGGCGCTGGCGGATCCGCCGTTGACCAGGATGGCCAGGGGAATGGGCGGATAGGTACCGTCGCGGGTGGCGACGTAGGGTTTGGGCGGTGCGAGGCGGCTCTTGGTGCTGACGATGACTCCTTCGGGGATGAAGTAGTTGGCGATCGCGACGACGACGTCGAGCAGGCCGCCGGGATTGTCGCGCACGTCGATGATCAGGCCGCGGATCTGCTCGCGGCTGAAGAGGTCGTCGACGATCTGGCGGAACTGTTCGTCGGTGTGGCCTTCGAAGCTGAGGATACGGACGTAACCGATTCCCGCGGCCTGATCGATCACGTATTCCCACTTCCAGTCCTCGGTGCGGGCCCATCCGCGCACGGTGGGCACGTTGACGATTGCCCGGGTGATGGTGATCTTGAAGGGCTCGCGGATGCCGGTGCGTTCGATGGTCAAGGTCACGCGGGTGCCGGCCTCGCCGGAGATGAGCTTGACGCACTGTTCCACCGATTTGCCGCGGGTTTCCTCGCCGTCGATGTGGGTGATGCGGTCGCCGGACCGGATGCGGGCGCGGAAGGCGGGGCTACCCTCGATCGGACTCACGACCAGCAGTCCGCCGTCGGTGTGGGTTCCGACATGAACGCCGATGCCTGGGAACTGGCCCTCGGTTCGTTTCTGGAATTCCGCGTATTCGCTCTCGGTGTAGAAGGTGCTGTAGGGGTCGAGCCGGCTGAGCATGCCGTCGATGGCCCCGTGCAGCAGGTCGTCCTCTCTGACCTGCTCGACGTAGTGTTTCTGGATCTGGAGGCGGACGTCGAGCAGGGGGCTGAACTGGTTGTAGAGTGCGTCTCGCCGGATGCGGCTTTCCGGTCCCTTCCAGAGCAGCACGGCCACGGTGACGGCGATGATGATCCAGACAATGTTGCGTTTGGGCATGTCGCGCGCGTACTCCCGGTCCGGTGGCGTAAGGGGGGTATTGTCGCCCTGTCGGTTCGGGATGTCAATTCGGGCGCGTGCAGTCTCTGGGTGGGATGGAGGGCGGGCCGAGAATCGAGTATGGTCAGAGGCGGGTGAGACCGATGGTTTCCTGCCGGTTGCCGACGGCAGAGTGCTGGAAGAGACGCGATGCCCGCGCTGCAGACCATGAAGGCCCAGGCCAAGAACGAATTCGAGGCCTGGGCGGAGACGTATGACGAGTCCAGGCTCCACCGGTTCATGTTTCAGCCGGCCTACCGCATATTCCTTGAGGAGGTTTATGCCTGGCGGGGATCAAGCCGCGAGCGGTTCGACGTGCTGGACATCGGCTGCGGCACCGGCCAGTTCGGGGCGATGCTGGCGGTTTCGTTTTCATCGGCCCGGGTGACCGGGCTGGATTACGCTCATGGGATGTGCAAGGTGGCCGGGCGCAAAGCCGCCCATGCCGGGGTGTCCGACCGGATGGGATTCGTCACCGGCGACAGTGAGCATCTTCCGTTTGCCGATCACTCGTTCGACCTGTTGACCTGCAGCAACTCTTTCCACCACTATCCGCGCCAGCAGGCGGTTATCCGGGACATGCATCGCGTGCTTCGTCCGGGCGGACGGCTCCTGCTCATTGACGGCTTTCGCGACAACGTGATCGGCTGGGTGGTTTTCGACGTGATCATTGCCGCGGTCGAGAAGCACGTGTTTCATGCCCCGTGGTCGACGATTCACGGTTATTTCGAAGAGGCGGGCTTCAGCCAGATCCGGCGCCGGAAGTTCAACTTCTGGTTCCCGCTGCTGCTGACGGTGGGGGTTGCGTAGGTTCGCCGGGTCCGGGGGGCATGGTGCGGGGCAAAGCCGACCGTGGCTCTCGCCTCCGGCGGAAGTCTACCTGGGCGCATTGCAGATGGCGGCGATGAACTCAGGGCTGGTGCCGCAGCAGCCGCCGATGATATTCGCCCCGGCGATGACCAGATGTTTGACCTGCTTGGCGAACTCGTCGGGTTGCATCCGGTAGACGACCTTGCCGTTCTCGATTTCGGGCATGCCGGCGTTGGCCTTGACCCAGATGGGCTTGTCGCAGGCGGCCTTGAGCATGGCGGCCACCTTGATGTAGTTCTCGATGCCGATGCCGCAGTTGCAGCCGATGATGTCGGCTCCGGTCTCGGTCAGGGCCTTGGCGGCCTGTTCCGGTGAGACGCCCATCATGGTGCGGGTCCGGTCGCGTCCGGAGTCGTAGGTCATGCAGGCGGCGACGACCAGGCCGGTGGTTTTGGCGGCCCGGACTGCGGCGGTGATCTCGGCCAGCTCGGTCATGGTCTCGACCACCAGGGCGTCGGCGCCGCCCTCGGCCAGGGCCATCGCCTGGTCTTTGAAGGCATCGAACAACTCCTGTTCGGTGACTTCGCCGGTCATGACCATTCGCCCGCTTGGCCCGATCGAGGCGAAGACCTTGGCCTTGTCGCCGGCGGCCTTCTTGCTGATCCGGGCCCCGGCCTTGTTGAACTCGGCGGTCTTGTCCTCGCGGCCATGGCGGCCCAGGACGAACCTGTTGGCCCCGAAGGTATTGGACAGAATGATCTTCGAGCCGGCGGCGACATAGGAGGCGGCCACCTGCTCAACCAGTTCCGGCTTGGTGATGTTCCATTCCTCACGGCAGAAGCCGGCCGGACAACCCAGCTTGTCCAGTTCGGTACCCCAGGCACCGTCGGCCACGGTCACTTGGTCCGCGTAGTCACTTGCCTGCACCGCCATGTCTCACCTCGCGTGAAAGCCTGAGAAGGCGGGGGGCATTATAACCCGGGTACGGCTACAATGCGCGGGTTGCAGACCGCGTCCCGAGCGCCGTGCGGCACAGGCGATCGGCCGGTGGACCTTCGCAGGCTCGGGGCGCACCGCTGTTGGAGTGCTTGTCTTGAAGATTGTACGTGATCCGCAGGTCTATCTCGTCGGTCGGCAGTCGGTTGGCGCCGCCGAGATCGAGCGTTTCCTGGCCGACCATGACGTCTCCCAATGGAGCACTGACACCGAGGTGACCGGGGAGAAGCTGTGCGAGATCGCCGGGCGGTTGTGCTACATGAGCTTTGCCCGGCCCCGGCCGGGGGGCAACAAGGCCTACCTGGCCCACATCCTCGAGGTCGGGCATGGCAGTGTTTTGGAGCATGCGGTTTTCAACCTGCTCATCACCGGCGTGTCCCGCAGCTTCACCCACGAGCTGATCCGGCACCGGGCGGGCTTTGGCTACTCCCAGCTGTCGCAGCGGTATGTGGACGAATCCACGGCCGACTTCGTCGAGCCGGACTGCATCGCCGAGGATCCGGCTCTGCATGAGGTCTGGATGGCGGCCATCGGGCACGCCCACGAGGCCTATTGCCGGCTGGTTGACGGTCTGGCCGCTCGGCACGCAGGCATGGAGGACAAGACGCTGCGGCGGAAGATTGCCCGCCAGGCGGCTCGCTCGGTTCTGCCCAACGCGACGGAGACCAAGATCTTCATCACGGCCAATGCCCGGGCCCTTCGGCACTTCATCGAGCTGCGCTGCAACGAGCACGCGGAAGTCGAGATCCGGAAGGTGTCCGGGCAGGTACTGAGGGTCCTGCAGAAGGAGGCTCCGCACCTGTTTGGCGATTATGAACTCGTGGATCTTCCCGACGGCACGCAGGCCGCCCGGACGGAGCATCGCAAGGTCTGACGCGAGTGGCAGCGCTGCTTGCGGTCGAGCGTCCGTCTTGGTTAAACTCATTCGATGCCAGCCCCGGAACTGTACAGCTTCATTTCCGCATCGGTTGTTCCTGTGGTCATCATCTCGGCCTGCGGTCTGCTGTGCCTGGCGTTCTACAGCCGGCTGGCCTACATCGTCGCTCGGCTTCGGTCCTTTCATCGTGAGCTTCTGACCGAGCAGGAGGAGTACACCAAGGACCTGGCCGCCGATCCGACCGACGAGATCACCACGCACCGTCACCGGGAGGTCATTCGGATGCTCGAGGTTCAGACGGAATGGGTCTACCGGCGGGCCCAGCTCATTCGCGGCAACCTGCTCTGCCTGCTCATGACCATCGCTTGCCTGACGATTTGCTCGTTGTCCATGGGCCTGGCGACGTTGTACAGGGAAGTGGTCTACGTTTCGCTCGCGACGTTCGTTGTAGGGGCGCTCTTCCTGCTGGGCGGCGTCATCCTCGCGGTCATTGAGATGTCGTTTGCGCTCAAGCCGCTGGAGCTTGAGAGCCGCTTCGTCAGCAAGATGTCGCTGGAACTGGTCAAGGATGTGCGGAAGCAGAGTTCTCGCTCCGAGGAGAAGCCGGTTGTGTGAGGTGCCGACGTGGAAGCCGCCGCAGGGAGTCGCGTAAAACTGCCGGTCCTCTTCGGGGTTGCGGTTTGTCTGGTCAGCCTTCTGATCGGCGCGTTTTTTGGCTTTCTGGCCGGCTCCGGGTATCTGATCTGGCACGGTGAGACTTCCGGCATGCGTCTTTCGGTGCGGATCCTGCTTGCCACGGGCAGTGGGACGGGTGGAATCGGCGGGGTGCTTGTGGGACTGATCTGGTGCCGGGTGATGTTCCGGAAGGTGCTGAGCGGCGTGTCCGGCGGGAAGCTGATCATGGCGGGTGGGAAATGGGGGCTGCTGGCGGGCGTGGCGACGACCGTGACCCTGCATGTCATGCTGCTTATGGTGCTGATCGTGATGGCCCTCGTGCCTGCGGTGGTGGACGTCATGTTGCTGATGGCCATCGGCCTGGCCTGCGGTGTGGTAGCCGGGGGCATCTTTGGGCTTCTGAGCGGCGCGGTTTGCGGCTGGCTGGCCAGGCGGGCGAGCTCGCACGGCTTCCCGATAGAGGTCTTGCCGCCCGCCTCGGAGTGACCCATGGGGATCGCCACGGCCCTGCAGGTGGTGCGGATGTTCGCCCGGCTCACGGGTCGCGTGCCGGCCGGGCACCTGTGGTATCTCTTCCGCCGCATGGCCAACGAGAAGCCGCACCGATTCGGCGGCCAGACGCGGATCAACACGTTCTTCCCGCCGTACCCGTCCCCGGCGTTCGATCGATTCTGTGCGGCCGTCATTGCCCGACGGCGGGTGCCGTTCTCGGTTTACCTGGCCGTCACCGGAGCCTGCCCGTTTCGCTGTCCGCACTGCAGCTATGCCGGGCGAGCCAACGGCCGGATGTCGCCTGGGCAACTCCTCGATGCGGTGCGGCAGGTGAAGTTGCTGGGCACGTGCGCGCTCGGCTTCACGGGCGGCGAGCCGATGCTGTGTGGCGACCTGGAACAGCTGGTGGCCGCGGCGGCTCCGGAGATGGCTACGATCGTTTTCACCACCGGGCATGGGCTTGACGATTCGCGGGCGCGCAAGCTTGCGGCGGCGGGGGTGTCCTGTGTGACCATCGGCATCGAATCGGCGGACGCCGAGGCCCACGATCGTTTCCGCGGCCGGGTGGGGTCGTTCGCCGAGGCGGAGGCAGCGGTGCGGGCCTGCCAGGACGCCGGCATTTACACGGCCATCTCGACCGTGGGCACGCGTGAGCGGATCGCGGGTGGTGAACTGGCGGCCATGTACGACCTCGGCCGCCGGTGGGGCGTGGGTGAGTTCCGGCTGCTCGCTCCGGTGGCGACCGGGCGGCTGCGCGGCGGTGCGGGCGCGATGCTGGAACCGAACGAGCGGCGGACACTCTTTGATTTCCATGTCGAGCACAATCGCCGGGGTGACGGGCCGGCCGTGAACTCGTTCGCGTATCTGGAGTCGGACGAGTTGTTCGGCTGTGGTGCGGGTTATCACCATGTCTACATCGACGCCGCCGGGCAGGTGTGTCCGTGCGATCTGACGCCGCTGAGTTTCGGTGATATGACGGCCGAGCCACTGGCCGACATCTGGCAGCGGATGGAGCGGTTCTTTCCCTGTCCGCGTCGCGGCTGCCTCATGGCTGTCCTAGCCGACGGTTTGGATCCCGCCGCCGACCTTCCCTTGCCGCGCGAACAAAGCGAGTCCTTGTGTGCGCGTTGTGGTTCGACGGCTCTGCCCGAAGGGTACCGGCGGCTGTTGACTCCAGCATCGCGGTGTGGCCGCAGGGGTGTCGGTGGTGCGAGGTGATCATCGAGACGAGACGGTGTTCCGGTACGTTTCTTCTCCGTTCATGGCAATCGGCGTTCTCCGTTCTTGGTGACGGATGGGCTGTCGGTGCCCCCACGACGCGCGATCTTCAGGGAGCCGGAGTGTGTCTGTTTGGATGAAACGTGAATCTCACGAAAGGAAGTCTGACAGGTGCGGCCTCTGCTGGCTCTTGCCGCGTTGACCCTGATCGGCCTCTGTTCTTGCCCGGCCAGGTTGCGGGGTTGGTCCTTCGAGCGATACGTCCTCAAGTACGAGTCGCCGGTTGACGTATCGCTTCAGGCCAAGGTCGAGGAGATCGACGCCTCGCTGCGCCGGCGGTACGGGATGACGACGGAGCAGACCGCCGTTGGCGTGCTGGACCTCAGGGTGCTGCGGCTGGCCATGATCCACCCGGATCGGATCGAATACGCCGCCAGCGTGCCGAAGATCGGGATCCTGCTTGCGTACTTCCAGGTGCATCCCGAGGCAGCGACCCGTCTGGACGCGGTCAGGCGACACGAACTAGGCCTCATGGTCAAGGCCAGCAGCAACGAGATGGCTGCCAAGTACTCGCGGCAGCTGGGTCTCCAGGTTATCCAGGGCGTGCTCAACGACGCTGGCTTCTACGATCGGGCTCGCGGCAGAGGCCTCTGGTTGGGGCTGCACTACGGCAAGGGTGACGAGCGGTATCCTGACCCGGTCGGCGATCACTCTCACGCCGCCACTACCTTCCGGTGGCGCTCACTCGGCACCCCAGGGGCGACGACTATCTGGTCGAGGTGGCGAAAGCGGTTGATGACCTGATGGAGCCGCGGAGGCCCTAGGCTCGAGCGGGTGCCAAACGAAAGTGGGCCCACAGAGGCCATCGGTTAGGGGGTGCGAACCGCTCCTCAAGGCGCTGCTGTCGCCCGGCGGGGTTCTCGGGAGCAGGGCCCGTCGACACCGTGCATTGGAAAGACCGGCTCTTATGGGACTGCCTGGGTCTTCTCGGCGGGGGTGGCCTCGGACCTCGGTTCGCCGTTCGACGAGGGCCGGCTCGTTAGGGCGAGCGTGAACGATCAAGTCTCCTCTCATTCGGACCGTTGAAGATAGCAGGTCAGGGTCGAGGGTTTGGCTGGGCGGCTCTGATGCACGACCTGGGCCATGGCCCGGATGCGTTGGGTCCGAATAATCCACCGGAGTTGCAGAATGGTCCCGCTGTATGCCAGCACGCTCTTCATCAGCGCTCTGCTGTTGTTTCTGGTGCAGCCGATGGTCGGCAAGATGGTACTGCCCAAGCTCGGGGGTACGCCGGCGGTATGGAACACCTGCATGGTCTTTTTCCAGGCCATGCTTCTCGTCGGCTATGCCTACGCGCACGGTGCGTTGGCCGCTTTGAGTGTGCGGCGGCAGATGGTGCTGCACTTCGTGCTCATGCTCGCCCCGCTGGCGGTATTGCCGATTGCCGTGGCGGCCGCATCGAATCCACCCTCGACGGATGAGCCGGTCGGCTGGCTGCTGTGGCAATTGCTGCTTGGGGTCGGCCTGCCGTTTTTCGTCGTGTCGAGCAGTGCCCCGGTGCTGCAGAAGTGGTTCGCCGTCGCGGGGCACGGCGAATCGCGGGATCCGTACTTTCTGTATGCGGCCAGCAATGCGGGCAGCCTGCTCGCCCTGGTGGGCTACCCGCTGCTGGTTGAACCGCATCTCCAGCTGGCCGATCAGAGTCGCGTATGGGCCTTCGGCTATGGTGGTCTGATTGTCCTGGTGGGCGTGTGCGCGGTCGCGATGTGGCGATCATCGCGCCGTCTGTGCGGCCCGGCGGTCCATGCGATGGCGAGTGAGATCCAGGCCTGCTCGTCCGACCGTGACGAGGGACAGAGTTGCCGTCATCGAGCGGTTGAGCCCGCAGTGGGTTCCCCCTGTGCCGGCCGGATCACGTGGGTTGTGTTGTCGGCCATTCCCTCGAGCCTGATGCTCGGCGTGACCACGCACATCACCACCGACCTGGCGGCCATCCCGTTGATGTGGGTTCTGCCGCTGGCGATCTATCTCTTGACCTTTGTCCTGGTTTTTGCCCGGCGGCGATGGCTGCCGCACGGCCTGATGGTCAAGCTGCTGCCCTATCTGCTGTTGCCCATGGCCATCCTTTTCTTCGGCCGGCCGGAGCGGATGGAGTGGCTGATCATTCCGGTCCATCTTCTCACTTTCTTTGTCGCGACGATGGTCTGCCATGGCGAGCTGGTGCGGCGCCGGCCGCCGGCCGAACGGTTGACTGAGTTCTACCTGATGATGTCGATCGGCGGCGTGCTCGGCGGTTTGTTGAACGCCATGCTGGCGCCGCGGCTTTTCTCGGGGATCATCGAGTATCCCCTGATGATGGTTTTGGTCTGCTTTGTGCTCCCGCGTTCGGCGAGTGGTGTGGATACGCCTGGCGAGCGACGGCGCGACATTGCCGTGCCGGTGGTGCTGGCCGTTCTGGTCGCTCTTGGGCTGGGGATTCTGCACGTGACTTCGCTAGATCGGGCGGGAGCGACGCTGATGATCACCTTCGCCGTTCTGGTGCTGGTCTGCTTCACATTCAAAGCCCGGTCGGTTCGGTTTGGTTTGAGTTACGCGGTCATGCTCGTGACATTGGGCTTGCTGGGCGATCTGAGAACCGGTGACTCTCTGCACGCCGAGCGCAATTTCTTCGGTGTGAAGAGAGTGGTGCTCGATCCGAGCGGCCGGCTGCGGTTGCTGGTTCACGGAACGACCAGCCATGGCTGTCAATCGGTCGATCCGGTGCGGGCCCGTGAGCCGAGCTCCTACTATCATCGCAGCGGGCCGATCGGCGACCTGTTTGCCGCATTGAACGAGGGCGGGTGCGGCCGGCGGGTCGGCGTGATCGGGCTGGGGGCGGGGGCAGTGGCCGCCTACGCCTGTCCGGGTCAACATTTCACCTTTTACGAGATCGATCCCGCGGTCGAGCGGATTGCCTGTGATTCTCGCTATTTCAGCTTTCTCTCTGGTTGTCGCGGTCGCTGCGACATCGTGCTGGGCGACGGCCGGCTGGCCGTGGCCGCGGCGTGGCCGGGCGAGTTCCAGCTCTTCCTGCTCGATGCCTTCAGCTCCGACTCGGTCCCCACTCACCTGCTGGCTCGTGAAGCGGTGGAGTTGTATCTGGCCAAGCTGTCCGATCGCGGCATGCTTGCCTTTCATGTCAGCAATCGTTTTTTTGATTTCGAGCCGCTGCTGGCCGGGGTGGCGGATGACCTGGGTCTGGCGTGCCTGGCGAAATTCGATGCCATCCTGACGCGTGAGCAGCAAGCGGAGGGCAAGCTCAGTTCGCACTGCGTGGTGATGGCCCGCCATTCCGAAGACCTGCGGGCGTTGGTTGCCAGGCCGGGCTGGCACGCGCCGAGCACCCGGCCGGGCATTCGGGTCTGGACCGATCAGTACTGCGACGTGGTTGGTCTCTTCCTGGCGGGCAAGCGGCTCGACCTTGGGCCCCGGGCGGCGGTGGCGAGTCCATGATGTGGTGAAGGGCGTGATGGCTGGCTCACACAGTGACGTTGTGGGGTACCTCTGCTATCCGCCTGCGACCAGGTCCGTCGTGGCCGCGATGCCCACGATGACGAACTCGAGGTACACTGCGTTGATCGCCCGGCGGACGGGAAGCTGGGTGGCTGCGATCGCTGCGGCGATGGCGAGGGTTACGACTGCGAGGTAGATCCCGCCGCAGCCGAGGCCATAGGGGGCGGGCAGGACGGCCGCACCGGCCAGCAGGGCGATCTGGGCCACTCGGCGTGCGCGTTGCGGGCGGCGGCTGAGCCAGGTGGGGATGTGGATGGCCAGATCGCCCTCCAGATCGCGAAGGTCCTTCAGGATCTCGTAGCCGAAGCTCGAAAGGAACATCCACACCGGGAACACCGCCAGTGTCCAGGCCCGGCGGCTGGTCGCTCCGCCTGCCTGGGCGAGCGAGAGCGGATAGATGCAGGTCATGAGCGCCGCGACCAGCAATTGCTTGCCGATGCCGAGTCGCTTGGACCACAGGTTGTAGACGACCAGGCCGATGGCCACGACACCGAGGGCGAGCATGAACGGCGGGCGACAGAAGGCGGCCG
This sequence comes from Phycisphaerae bacterium, assembly GCA_018003015.1. Lineage (NCBI taxonomy): Bacteria > Pseudomonadati > Planctomycetota > Phycisphaerae > Phycisphaerae bacterium. Next base: position 28,709 of record JAGNEZ010000011.1, read on the forward strand.
AGAGCATGGCGGCGGCCAGCAAGGCAACCGCCAGCTTTGCCGCGGTCCGGGGGTGTACCTTGTCGGACGCCAAGGATCGATGCGGGGCGTTGATGCGATCCACGGGCAAGTCGCACACGTCGTTGATGATGTAGGCGCCGGCCAGGACGAGTATCAGGGCGAGCGTGGCCAGGACAGTGCTCGCGGATGCCATGGCCTGCGCGGCACCCTGGGCATAGCAGACCGTGAGCGTGAAGGTCAGGCCCATCGGCACCGCGTAGTAGAGGCGGCAGAGGCGGAGCAGGTCGATCATCGTTTCACTCCGATGGCGGCCAGATAGCGGTGAGTGATGGTGATGCCGTCCTGGGTTCGGCGCTGTCGTTCGAGGATTTGGGCGAAGCGCTCGAAGACCTGTTCCCGATACCGTTCGTTCGAGGCAAACTCGAAACCGGCTGCCGCCCCGGTCGCGGTAAGTCGGGCGATGGCCGCCGAGCCATCGGGGACCCGGTAGCTCTTGCGGCCCTGCCAGGAGGCCTTGACGGCGAATCCGGCCATTCGCATGGCGAGTACGAGCATTCCGGCCGACGGCAGGAACTGGACGCGCATGGCGTGGGTCAGGGCTTCGGGTCGTTCGGCGAAAGCGCACATGGATGCCCAGAGGATCTCGGAAAGCGAGAACAGCGAGTTGTCGATGATACCGAGCCGTCCCCCCGGCCGGAGCACGCGGGCGATCTGACGAACCACCTTGAAGGGTCGGCTGTAGCCCAGACCCCAGGCGCAGGTGACGACGTCGAAGCCGGCCGGTGGCAGCGAGCGTAAGTGTTTGAGAATGTCGGCCTGAATGAAGGTGCAACGGTGGCCGTGCCGGTGCTGCGCGATCTCGAGCATGCCGGCCGATCGGTCCACGCCGGTTGCCCGGCCGCCGGTTCGGCGGGCGAGTTCGCCGGTCACGTAGCCGGTGCCGCAGGTGAGATCGAGGCAGGTGGCGCCCGCGGGCGGGGCAAGGCGGTCGAGCAGATGGGCGGACAGGTCGCGCATGTGATGCGTCCAGGCCTGGTCATACCCGGTGGCGATTCGGTCGTAACTCTGCCGGATCAGCTGATCCGTTCGTTGTGGTTGACCGAGCATGAGTCCGACGGTTCGGGCGGTGAGACGAAGCCAGTGGCGGCGAGGCGGTCGCAGGTTCTGTTCGGCCACGTTGCTGCTCCTCCTTGGCGGGGGATCGCAAGCCGGATTATACTGGGATTCGGGTCGAGAGACGGCATGCAAGCCCACGTGGGAGACTGGCGTATGGAGTGCAAGAAGGAACGGAACGAGGAGTTCTGCAAGTGCACGTACTCGTCCTGCGGCAGGCGGGCGGTCTGCTGCGACTGCCTGCGGTATCACCTCGCGAGCCGGCAGCTGCCCGGCTGCTGCTTTCCGCCCGAGGCCGAACGTACATACGATCGCAGTTTCGAGGCATTTGCCAAGGCTTGGAAGCTGTGAGCGACCGACGACGGTGCCCCGCCCGGCGGGTCAACCTCCGATCATCCTGAGCCGATGGTTGCGATGAATTTCGTCGCCGTCGGGGCGAACGCGGTGATCAACAGAGACGTTGAGTCGGACGGCGTCGTGGCCGCGATCCCCGCCCACGTGGTGAGACGGGTTCCGTCCGAGCCGAGCCCGGCGGCTAGCGACCCGTGCTATCGAGTACCTCCCGAACGCGCTGCAGGAGCTGTCCGGAGTCGAACGGCTTGGGGAGGAACTCGAATCCCTTGTCGAGGACACCTTGGGTACTGATCAGGTCCGAGGTGTAGCCGGAGACGAAGAGGACTCTGAGGGTCGGGTGAGTGGTTCGCAGGGCATCCGCGAGTTGGCGACCGTTCAGGCCGGGCATGACCACATCGGTGACCAGGAGGTGGATGGGTCCGGGGTGGCTGGCTGCCGCCTGAATGGCCTGGTCGCCGGCCTGAGCTTCGAGGACGGTGTAGCCGGCGTCCTTGAGGACTCGGCTTGCCAGTCGCAGAACCAAGCCCTCATCTTCGCAAATGAGCACGGTTTCCTTGCCTCGGGCCTCCGATCGGTCCGCCAATTCGGTGGCCGTGTCTTCGGGCTCCGAGACGGCCGGCACATGGATCCTGAACGTCGTTGGCCCTCCCGGGGTGCTTTCCACGGTGATGTGGCCGCCCGCCTGGGTGATGATTCCGTACACCGTAGCCAGTCCGAGTCCGGTTCCCCTGCCAGCCGCCTTGGTGGTGAAGAAAGGCTCGAAGATGTGGTCGAGCGTATGCTGGTCCATTCCGGTGCCGGTGTCGGTGATGGTGAAGACCACGTGAGGGCCGGTTCGAGCGCCGACATGACGGCGCTGGTAGGCTCGAGTGAGGTCCAGGTGTCCGGTCTGAATGGTCAGCGTGCCGCCTTGTGGCATGGCATCCCGGGCGTTGAGGGCGAGGTTCATCAGCACCTGCTCCATCTGGCCCACATCGGTGCGGACTCGTCCGATGCTGGGCGTCAGGGTGATTTTCAGGACGATATGTTCGCCGATCAGACGTCGGAGGAGTCGTTCCAGGTCCGCCACGATCTGGTTCGGGTCGGCCACCTGGACTTTGAGGACCTGCTTGCGGCTGAAGGTGAGCAGTTGCCGGGTGAGTGACGCTGCCCGCTGGCCGGCCTCCTCGATTTCCTCCAGGCAGGAGCGCACGGTTGCCGCTGCCGTCACCGCAGGAGTCCTCGAGAGTCGATCCAGGGCAACGTCCACCGATCCGATGATTGCGGTCAGGAGGTTATTGAAATCGTGGGCCACGCCCCCGGCCAGTTGGCCCAGGGCTTCCATTTTCTGGGTGTGGCGGAGATCGTTCTCCAGTTGCTGGCGCTCGCGGGCATCGCGCTCCCGCTCGGTGATATCGCGGACATACACGATGCCGAGCGTCTCCTCGCGGATCCTGACCGCCCGAGCATTGACCTCGATGGGGAAGACAGCGCCGTCGCGGCGCTTGCCAACCAGTTCAACGTGGAGTTCGCCCTTTCCGATGTTCTCGCTGATGATCTGGGGAATCATGGCCGCCACGTCGGGCGGGGCGAGATCACTCACCTCCAGCTTCAGAAGGTCTTCCCGTAGATAGCCGTACATGTGGCAAGCGGAGTCGTTGCAGTCTAGAACGCGCCCCTCCAGCGTCGCCAGGAGAATGGCGTCCTTGGACGTCTCAAACAGCGTTCGATACCGCAATTCGCTGTGCAGCAGCTTCTCTTCGGCTTGCTTGAGACTGGTGATATCGCGGGAGATGCCCATCACCGTCTCAACCACGCCGTCCTTGCGGTCCACCGGCGTCAGCGTGGTATCCAGCCACATGCTTTTGCCGGGAATGACGAGTCGATCCACCGCCGATAGTTTCTGGCCAGTCTGGAACACCTGCTGGAGGTGTTGACCCTGTTGGCGGGCGATATCCGGAGGGAACAACACCTCGCGTTTGCGGCCGATGATTTCCTGGGGGGTGCAGTGGAGGCTGGCCGCGGCGTAGGAGTTGACATACCGAACGCGGTCTTCCCGGTCGATGACGAAGATGAAGTCTTCGGCGCCTTCGGCCAGTGTGCGGTAGAGTTGCTCGCTGCGTTGGAGTCGCTCTTCCACTTCTCTGACCTGGGTGATATCCCGGCAGAGGATCTGGATGGCCTCCTCGCCGGTCTCGCCGTTCTTCAACAGGTATGCGTCGAAGAGAGCCCAACGCAGCTCCCCTTTGAGCGTCCGGAAAGGGCATTCGAGATTCCGGACTCGTTGATGCTCGCGGATGGTGGCCCGGAGACGCTCGGGCGGCTCGAGGTAGGAGATGAGCTCCGCGATGTTCAGGCCGGCCACCTCGCTCGGATCCTCGAACCGGTCCTGGAGATCAAGGATCCGCAGGGCACCTCGGTCGCAGTAGAGGATGGTTCCATCGAGTCTCTCTCGGAGAAGGCCGATTCCAGCGAGGTCCATGGCCTGCTGCCGGATGAGGTCCATCTCCTGTGGGCTGAGACCAGAATCTTTGCGTCGGTCCATGCGGTTCCTCTCCCGTCGCGCCAGGGTCATTGTACTCGCCCGGCTCGTGCATACGAGGTCGACCAGACGCCGGGTGGGCGCGGAGCGGGGCGATTCTTGGCGTTGCCTGGCCCCACCGAAGCGTAACAGGCTGCCAAACAGGGGTTTGTACGTTCCGGGGTCTGCGGAGGGGGGAGGCCATGTTGCCGCAAATCAACAGTGCCGCATAAGCCGGAACTCGCTGGCCAATCGCCGGTCTTGGGCAGCATATCGGTAACTTCTTTTCCTTCATGCCTTTATGTTATGCTGGGAGGTGTGCTGGTTTCTTGCCGGTCTTGGCATCGTCGTTGCTGTCTTCTGGCTGAGGGCTTCATTTCTCCGCGGTGCAGAAGGGATGGGTGGGGGGTGAGGCAGGGGTGATGGCCACGCCGTTGGAGGGCAAGCTCTCCCGACGAGGCCGGCCGGAGGATAAGAAGATGGACGAAGGCGCGTTTCAGAAGAGGTTGGGTGAATTGGTGGACGAGATCAAGGCGCTGCCGAAACCGGATCGTGACAAGCTGGCTCTGCTGGCCGAGGAAACCAAGCAACGACACCAGGAGCTGAAGAAGACGGTCAACAATCTGCACGAAAGCATCGATTTTCTCCGGTTGTCCATCAAGTACCTGCTGTTTGATCTTGAGGCGACTCGTCGGGAGAACGGCTACCTGCGGAAGATGCTGGAGGAGCAAGCCGGATCCTGAGGGTGACCGAGCGAGGAGAGAGCGTCTGGCCCGGATGGTAAGTTCGGTGGGGGAATGGGAGGCATCCCTCTGGGGTATTGAGAGCGAGATCTCAAGAGGGCTGGGCGGCGAACGTGAACCCTGTTCATGTTCGCCGCCTTCGTTTGTGTCTCTATTGTGGCTGGGGTCGGGTGTCGATAATATCCGCGAAATGGCGGTTTCGGCCGGGGAGAAGGATCTGAGACGGCTGGGTCGCCCCGATCAACGCATCGAGGATAGTCCCAAGCGGCGAGTCGTTCATGTCACATGGTGCGGAATGGATGATTGGGTGGGGGGCTGGCAGAAGCGATGTTCGCGTCCTGTTCACCAGCGGTGGCCGGCGGATCGAGCTGATGCAGGCGTTTGTCCGAGCCGCACGAGCCCTCCATCTGGCCGCGTCCTGGCATGTGGTCGACGTCGAGACTCACTACGCTGCGGCCTGCATGGCCGATCACGCCCACCGGGTTCCCCGGATCGCGTCCCCAGACTACGTCGGGGCCTTGCTGAGGATCGTCCGGCGGGAGAAGATCGATCTGTTGATCCCGCTGATCGACAGCGATCTGGTGAAGCTGGCCGAGGCGAGGTCGCGTTTTGCCCGCCTCGGATGCGGCGTCCTCATCTCGTCGCCGGACGTTGTCGCCACTTGTCGGGACAAACTCCGGATGTTCCATTTCCTGAGCCGCCAGGGGATCGACACGCCCCAAACCTGGGCAGGAGCGGAACTTGCGAGTCTCCGGGGTATCCGTTTCCCGGTGTTCCTCAAGCCCTGTTTCGGCAGCGCGAGCAAGGGCAACTTCATCGTTCGCGACCGGAAGGCTCTCAAAGCCCTGGTGCCCCTGGTGCCCGCGGCCATCATCCAGGAGTACGTACCCGGGGTCGAATACACGCTGGACGTCTACACCGGATATGATGGCCGACCGCGCTGCGTCGTGCCCAGGCAGCGAATCGAAGTCCGTGGCGGCGAAGTGACCAAGTCGCGCACCCGCAAACACGCCCAGATTATGGCGGTTGGAACTCAGGTCGCCCAGGCGTTGGCGGACTGCGTGGGACTCATCACCATCCAGCTGATTCTCACTGCGAGCGGCCGCATCCGTGTCATCGAGGTCAATCCTCGTTTTGGCGGGGGGGCCCCTCTCGCCATTCGGGCAGGGGCGGATTTCCCGAGGTGGCTGCTGGCCGAGTGGCTGGGACGAAGGCCACGTATCCGGGCGGACCAGTTCGAGGACGGCCTCATGATGTTGCGGTATCACCAATCGTTCTTCGAGAAGACGAGCGGCGCGGACTGATCGCGGCACCCCGATGCCCCATCTGCGACGTTCTGTCGGTGAGGTGGTTGTAGCCTCGCGTTACGATGTTCGGCCTGCGGCCTCGCAGGTCGTGGCCCCTGGCTTCTGGCCCATGGATCCGATCCGATTCTCCGGCATTCGTGCGATCGTGTTCGATCTTGATGACACGCTCTACCCGGAGCGGACGTATGCCTTCAGCGGCTTCGCGGCTGTTGCCCATTGGCTACAAGTTCGCTATGCCTGCCCACTTGACCTGGAACAGCGCATGAGAGCCCTCTATGAGACGGAATACCGTCCACGGGTATTCGATCGTCTTCTCGTGGAGATAGGACTGACCCCTTCGGCCGCATTGGTTTCTCAGATGGTCGAATGCTACCGTTCGCACAGGCCTGCGATTGCGCTTTACCCGGACGCTGATGCGGCCCTGGACCGGTGGTCGGGTCGCTTTCGGCTGGGCTTGATCAGTGATGGACCGGTGGGAGTCCAGCAGCGGAAGGTGGAGGTCCTGGGTGTGGCAAGCCGGATCGATCGCATCGTTCTGACCGATGAATGGGGTCGGGAGTACTGGAAACCTCACCCTCGGGCGTTTCTGGCGATGGAGGAGTATTGGGGTTGGCACGAGGGATCATTGCTGTATGTGGCCGACAATCCGGCGAAGGACTTTCTCGCTCCGCGGCGTCTTGGTTGGCGGACGCTGAGGCTCTGTCGTGCTGAGGGTGTCTACGCGCATCTGCCGTCGGTTGCGGGTGCCGAAGCCGAGCAGTCGGTGTCATCGCTTGATCTTGTTGAGGTAACCTTCTAGTTGAGCAGAGGTTGGATCAGACCGCGGGCGATCTTCGAAGGTGTGGCGGTCCACGGGAAGCGGTTGACGAGCCGTCTCGGATCGCATACAAGTCAGACGAGCTGAACCTCAACCGCCTTCATGATGAATGCCGATAACTAGGCGACTATCGCGCAGGATGCCTGGCATCCGTCGGATAGGCGGCGAAAGGCAGATGGTGGGGGGCGCCAATGGCGAGCCCTGCGCCCGAGGTGTAAATCGGCGCGATGCCTGGGGCGCGGCTCGGGCGTGGTGTGGATTCAAATGTGTCCGGTGTCGGTCTTAAGCCGACGTTTACAGAACAGGTACCCATGCGATACCACGAACTGAGGTTGGTGCATCGGTTGTCGGCAGCATTCCTGGTGTCGGCGGCCTGTGCGGCGGGCACAGGGTGCGTGTCTCCCTGGTGGAACGGTTTTCTGACGCCACAGGAGCTCGGCAACTTCCGGGACAGCCGGGTGAACGAGATCCAGCGTGCGATCAGTTTCAGGGACAAGCCCCTGGGAATCGCCGGGGCCGTGGATCCGACGCCCGAGGATCTCGTCGCCTCGGTGGAGGAGTACATGATCGGAGCGGGGGACATGCTCTCGATCCGTCTGATGGACTTCCTCCAACTCGGCGTGGAGACCGAACTGACTCCGATTGTCGACGAGCGTGGTTACATTCACGTACCGCAGCTGGACTGGATGCATGTCGAGGGTCTGACTCTTCGGCAACTCCAGGAGGAGTTGATCCACAAGGGCAAGGAGAAGGGCATCTATGCGGCCGAAGCCGAACCCACGATGGTGGTGCAGACCCTGACCCGTCAGCAACGGCTGTACAACATCTCCGGGGCCATTGGTGTTCCGGGCACTTTCCCGATCATTCGCCCCGATTTTCGGCTTCGTGAGGCCATCAACCAGGCGGGCAACTTCGATCCGAACATCCGCTACGTCTACATCTTCCGAAACGAGCCGCGACCCAAGAGATACGGATCGACCCCGGCCAAGGATCGACCGGTCAATGGCCGTGAACAGACTCCTCCCGCACCCCCGGTGACGCCGACGGCCATGTCGGACATGAGTGCGGCGGGCAGTCCTCCTCCCCCGGCTGCCGCGGGTCAGGCCCGGCCGGCCATGCGCGTGGCCGCAGCCCAGACCGATGCCGAGCGTGAGCTCCGGGAGGCCCTCGCCCCTGGGACCGCTCCGGTCGGCACGCCGAAAGTGGCCGGCCCGTCGGAACCGCTGACCACCTCTCCCGCCGCGCCGCCGACGATTATCTATGTCAACGACGGCTTTGTGGCTGGTCCCGCGCCGGCTCCGGGGAGCACGGCTTCCACATCGCCGGCCACCAAGCCGCTGCCAGGCCCGGAGCAGGTCACGACGCCGCGAGCCTCCGCTCCGGCCGCCGAGCCGGTGGATTGGGAGTCCCTGGCCGCCGAGGGCCAGCAGCGGGTCATCCGCGTTCCCGCGGACCGGCTCCGGTCCGGCGATGCCAACTACAATGTGGTGATCCGTCATCAGGATTGGATCGAGCTGGACCCGGGTTCGGTCGGCGTCTTCTACATGGCCGGCCATGTCAATCGCCCGGGTGTCTACAGCTTGAGCGGAAACGAGATCACTCTGACTCAGGCGATCGCCTCTGCGGGCGGGCTTGACCAGCTGGCATGGCCCACCCGTTGCGAGATTCGCAGGCGGATCGACGGAGACCGCGAAGAGACGACCCAGTGGGACCTCTCGCGGATCGTGGACGGCCAGGACCCGGATCTGTTCATCAAGAAGGATGACGTGATCAACGTCGGCACCCATGCGATCGCTCCGCTGCTGGCCACGATTCGCAACGCGTTCCGGTTCACGTACGGTTTCGGATTCGTCTACGACCGCAACTTTGCCGACATCGATGCGTTTGCGCCGCAGGTCAACGCCAACGATCGGCACAGAGCGGAGCGGGCGGCGCGCGGCCTGTTGAACTAGGGCCGGATATCGGTGTCGAGAGCTTGCTGTTCCTGGAGGTGGTTGATCCCTGTTCGGGTCTGTTCCTTGGACGGGCGTAGGGTAGCGTATGGTTGAGGCCGCACCACAATCCGTCTTCCCGCCTCGGCGCTCCTCGTTGGCAGGCAAGTCCTGGTGGACGCCGGTGATGAGCGTTCAAGCGGGCCTGCTTGCGGTCGTGTTGATCATCTACTACCGCAACGTCCTGTATAGCCTGGTCTACAAGTGGCAGAACGATGGCGACTGGTCGCACGGCTTTCTGATACCCCTGTTCAGTCTGTATTACCTGTACCTGCAGCGGGATCGGATGCCGCTGGGGCTTGTTGATCGGCGGGTGGCGGCCAGACTGCTGGGAGCGGCCTTTCTGGTGCTTGCCTTCGCCATGTATGTGGGTTGTACACTGGCTCGGATCGATTACCCCAAGAGCGTCTCGCTGGTGCTGAGCATCCTCGGCGTCGTGCTGATGGTCTGCGGCTGGGTGTGGACCCGGTGGAGCTGGTTCGCGATTCTGTTTCTGTTCTTCGCCCTTCCCGTTCCCCAGCGACTCTATGTCCAGTTGACCATGCCCCTGCGCTATATCGCCGCCGACGTCTCGGCGTCCGTGCTCAACGCGGCGCTCCAGGACATGGACGCGGTGTCCAAGGGGGCCCTGGTGGAGTATTCCTACGAGGGCAAGTCCGGTTCGCTGGATATCGAGCAAGCCTGCAGCGGGATCCGTCTGCTCATGACCATGATGGCCCTGGGCGTGGCCATGGCGTTCGTGAGCGATCGTCCTCTCTGGCACCGGCAGGTGATGATCCTGGCCTGCATTCCCATCTCCATATTCTGCAACATCATCCGGGTGACCACGACCGGTTTCATGGTGGTCTTCGGCAGGGATGATCTGGCCCGAGGCTTTCCTCATACGCTGCTCGGGATGGGGATGCTCTTCATCGCGTTCTCTTTGTTTGGCTCGATTTCATATGTTCTCAACCACCTGTTCGTCGAGGATGAAGGTGACGACAGGGGATCGTTCGTCACGGGAGGTTCCTCAGCATGACCACGGTACCGGTCACCACTCAGGATCGGATTCCAATACCCATGAGCGTGCCTGCTCGCCCGGCCCAAGTGCCCATGGCCATGGGCATGAGCCTGCCGGATATCTGGCGGGTGATCAAGCAGCGGTTCTTCTGGCCGATGCTCCCGATCCTGATCATCGTGCCGGGCCTGTTTACCCTGGCAACGTTTTTGCTCCTTCGCGGGGCCACGCTTCCCATCTTGGGCGAGTACCCGAGATTTGAGGCTGCGGGGGTGGTCGGCGTGCAAGTCCCGCGCCTCAAACCGATGGAGTTTGGAGAAGGCCGCGAGACTGTCGATGTCATCAATCGGAGGATCGCTGACGAGATATTTCGCATCAGACAGCCGGATATCCTCTCCAAAGTTCTCGTTACCAGCCAGGTCATGCAAACCGACTGGTACAAGAAAGAGAACGACAAGGACAAGTTGCTGGTGGCCTTGCAGAAGGGCCTGGAAGTCCGCCAGGCCCCGGATGTCAGTGCATTCTACGTGATCTTCGAGACCCGCAAGCCGAGTGACGCCGTGGCCATCGTTGAGCAACTCATGGAAACCTATGAGCGGTTCGCTGCCGACACGTCCAGGACCAAGTACGTTGACGAGAAGACCGGTGTTTTCCTAAAGCAGCAAGCCGATTTGAGGACCGAACTGGGCAAGGTTACGACTGAAATAAAGAATCTCGTCACGCTAGAGGGCAGCGTGGCAGGATTGGCCGAAAACAAGAATCTCGAGAGCGAGAAGCTCAGGGGCCTGCTGCTCGAGTCCGCTCGTGCCGAGTCGGATAAGGCTTTGGTCAAGGCCCAGTGGGATTTCCTCCGCGGCGTCGATCCTTCCCAGCTCGAGCCTACCCCCGAGGTGATGGCCGCCCTGGACAGTGATCCCCAGATCTTCCAACTCAAACAAGCGCTCATCTTCGGCAGGCAGGAGCTGGACGAGCTCTTGAGGCGACTGGGCCCGAACCACAAGTCGGTGTTGGCCCGGGTCGCGCAGCTCACGTCTCTTGAGAGGGAAGTGGAGGTACTGATTGCCCAGAGGCAGAAGCAGGGTCTCGAGCTTCAGTCTCGTCAGGCCGAGAGAGCCTATAATGCCGCTTTCCAGACGGCTCTCGCACTTCAGGAGCAGATCCTGGAGGAAAGAGCCAAAGCCAAGGATGCTGACAAGATCCTTCTGGAGTACCAACGGCTGCTTGATCAGCAGAGAGCTCTGGAAGAGGAGCTCGCCAAGCTGAACGAGCACATCAACCAGCTCGATCTGATCATCGAGAATGAGGACCAGCGAGCGAAGGTGAACATCCTTCAGAGGCCGAGGGAAGCCAAGAAGCCCAGTTCGCCGAAGTACCTGGTCAACGTACCGGTGGGGGTCCTGCTTGGCATCCTGCTGAGTTTCGGCGTGGCCATGCTGCTCGAGCTCATGGACACCTCGGTGCGGACCAGCCGTGACGTCTCCCGGCATGCCCACATCCCCATCCTCGGGACGATCCCCGATCTGGACTTCGAGGAGATCCCCATCGAGACCATCGAGCTCGCCGTCCATGCCGCCCCGCGTTCGATGATCGCGGAGGCGTTCCGGACGGTCCGGGCCAATCTCACCCTCACTGCGCCCGCGGAGCGCCAGAGGTCCATCCTGGTTACCAGTGCTCAGCCGGGGGAGGGGAAGACCACGGTGGCCGTGAATCTGGCCATTGCCATTGCCCAGAACAATCGCCGGGTGCTGCTCATTGATGCCAATTTCCACCGCCCGGCGCTGCGGCAGTTTTTCGCCAATATTCCCACCGAGGGTTTGAGCAACGTGCTCATTGGCCAATCGAAGCTGGCCGATGTGGTCGTCAAGACGAACCTGCCGAACCTGGACGTGGTGGGGAGTGGCCCCATCCCGCCCAATCCGTCCGAGCTGATGACCAGCACGTACATGCGGCAGTTGCTGTCCCAGGCCACCGACACGTACGACCAGGTGGTTTTCGACGGCCCGCCCGCCCTGCTGGTCAGTGACGCGATGGTCCTGGCCGGTTCGCTGGACGGCGTCATCCTCGTGTGCCGGGCGAACAGTACCTCCCGCGGGGTGCTCCTGCGGGCCAGGGAGCAGTTCGAGCGCGCCGGCATCCGCATCTTCGGCGGAGTGCTGAACGGAGCCAGCGGGTTCCGGGGGGGCTACTTCCGCGAGCAGATCCGCAGCTACTATGAGTACCAGCCGGCGGCGGAGCATCTCGCCGGCCCGACTCCCAAGGCCCTGCCGGGCGAATCCAAGGGGCCTCAGAAGCTATAGCTTCTCTAAGGAGTTTCTGGGACACGATTCGAACGGGCCGGCCCGGTCGTCGACCAATGACGTGGCCGGCCCGTCGCGTTGTGCTGCTATCCGGCAGCGGGTGGACCGTCTGTCGGCTCCAGGCCGATCACCCCGGGGAAGGAGAGCGGAGGCACGAGGCCAAAGAAGAAGGCCGACGCCCACCCCGTGTGCTTGCGTCGGCCTTCTCATGTTCAAGTGAGGATCCGGGCTCGCCGTGACCCGGACCCTCCAAGCCAGGCTGTCCGCTCCTCTGAGCGGAAGACCTACAGCCTCTACGAGTGTATCGAATCCCTGGGCGGGGGCCTTTAGGTTCAGGGTGGTGGTTGGCCTGGGTCTGGTCTTCGCAGCGTCCTATCGGACGCTCCGGTCGCTTATCGGGCGGAGCGAGGGGCGGGGCGCCGCCGGTTCGGTCCGCAACGTATGGGAGCGGTGCCGCCGCTCGTGTTCGACTTCGCCGCACGGGGGGGATATCACCGGCCCATGGGGGCACGATCAGGACGGCCGAATGCGAGTGATGTAGTCCTGGTCATCGGTGCCCAGGCCGCGTTCGGCCGCGGCTCGTATGTGGGCGACGCGACCCAGGAAGTCGCCGATGGGTCGGAGTCTGGCCTGGAGCCGGCGCTCGTTGATGATGTCGACGCTCATCTGGTCCGCTGCCACGGGGTCCTTGCTGACGAGGACTCCCGTGTGCGGCCACATTCCTTCCGGGCGAGCTTCCGGGCCCTTGTCGAACACACCTCGCAAGCCGTTGACGATGTGCAGGCGGAGTTTGGGCAGGATCTCGGCAAGGGAGATGATGTCCGCGATGTGGGGTGCCCCGCCGTCGCGGAGGTAGAGGGTCTGCCTGCGAACAAACGGGATGGAGGCGTTGAGCAGACAACCGCTGATTCCGCAGAGATTGTGGCTCTTCAGGAAGGGCACGTTGATGATCGCGGTGACCTGGTCGAGAACCGCCGCCAGTCGTTCCCTGTCGTTGCCCAGCGGCGTCTCGGTGGTCCGCCAGCCGAAGCGACGCGGTTGGGTGCCGAACTTCTTCACCAGCAGGTTGGGCACGTCGATCAGGACGATGCGCTTCCGCTCAACGCCCGCGGTTTCGAGAGACTGGATCAACTGTCCGGCAAACAGCTCGGTTGTTCCCAGTTCCTCCTGGCCAACCTCATCGAACTTGATGCCGACCACGTCTTCCGGGCGGAGCAGGCTCCGCCATGCGCTGGCGGAGGAGTCCTGGCCGGTGGCCAGGCAGACGCCTATCCGGATCATGTCGGCCAGGGCGGGCTCGTGGATCTTGTGCTGGGAGATGATCATCGGGTTGATCAGGTCGGCGACGATTGACTTGCTGACCGGTCCGGAGGGCTTGGCGGTTGCCCGGGTTGTGGCGGGCGGATCGACCACCGGAGCGGGTGAGGTGCCGGTCGGCTGTGAGGCCGGCCGTGACTGGCCGATCACCCTCGTCTGAACCGCCAACAGGGCCAGGCTTGCGCCCCCCGCTCGGCGGAGGAATAGTCGGCGAGTGGATCTGCCGCGGGCGGGCTGATCGAGAGGAGGGCTGGGCATCATCATTACGCTTTATCGGCTCTCAGGCCGGGGGACGATGAGATCCCCTGCGGCGTTGTCGAGCTCAAGCCCTTCCGCTAGTATTGGGGGATGTCAGAATCGAATACCGACCGGCTTGCCCGCTTGCGTGCCATCCTGCGGCAACACCGGCAGGACCACCTGCTCGCCCACTGGGAAACCCTCAGCGACGACCAGCGGACCACCCTGCTCGACGACATTGAGCAGATCAACTTCCGGGCCCTCGACGAGCTGATCGAGACCCAGGTCCGGCAAGGTCACCCGTTTCCGATCCCGAGGGATATCCAGCCGGCCCCCTTCTATCCCTATGAGCCGGGGATCGATCGGGTGGCCAAGTATGCCGACGCGGTCAAGAAGGGCATTGGCCTGATTCGCAAGAACAAGGTCGCGGCCTTCACCGTGGCCGGCGGACAGGGGACCCGCCTGGGTTTCGACGGTCCCAAGGGGGCCTTCAAGATCTCGCCTGTCAAGGACAAGCCCCTGTTTCAGCTCTTTGCCGAGCACATCCGGGGGACCAATCTCCGCTATGGGGCCGATCTGTCCTGGTACATCATGACCAGTCCCCAGAATGATGCGGCGACCCGGGCCTTCTTCGCCGAGAACGGCTACTTCGGTCTCAAGAGCGAACGGGTGCGGTTCTTTCAGCAGGGAGTGATGCCCGCGTTCGCACGCGACGGACGGATTCTGCTCGACCAGAGGCACCGGATCGCGTTCTCGGCCGATGGGCATGGTGGGTGCCTCCTGGCGATGCGGCGGTCGGGGGCCCTCGCCGAGATGGCCGCCGCCGGCGTCGAGGCGATCAGCTACATCCAGGTCGACAACCCGCTGGTTCGGCTGATCGACCCGTTGTTCATCGGCTTGCACGCGCTGACGGGTTCGCAGATGTCCAGCAAGACCATTCCCAAGGTGGATGACCTCGAGCGGGTCGGCAACTTCGTGCTCGGCGACGGGCGGACCATGGTGATCGAGTACTCCGACCTTCCCGAGAAGCTGGCTCGAGCTCGCGACGACAAGGGCCATCGGCTGTTTGATGCCGGCAGCATCGCCATCCATGCCCTCGACCGGGGATTCGTCGAGCAGCTCACCACGGACGAAGCTCATTTCGCCTTGCCGTGGCACCGGGCGTTCAAGAAGGTCGCGCATGTCGATGACACCGGCCGGCGGATCGAGCCGCGCGAACCGAACGCGATCAAACTGGAGGCGTTCATCTTCGACGCAATTCCACACGCGGCCAAGCCGCTGATTCTCCAGACCTCGCGGGCCGAGGAGTTCAGCCCGGTCAAGAACGCGACCGGCGTGGACAGCGAGGCAACAGCCAGACGAGACATGAACCGCCGGGCCGCCGCGTGGCTGCACGCCGCCGGTTTCGAGGTTCCTTTCAGGAACGGCGGCGAGCCCGATGGTCTGTTCGAAATCAGTCCGCTCCTGGCCCTGGACGCCGGCCATCTCCGCGAGGTCCTTACCGAGCCGCCCAGGCTGACGCGTGGTGCCGCGAACTACCTTGAGTGACGGTTGCCTTCAGCGTGCGGGGTCGTTCCAGCAACTGCCGCCGTCTGGCTCTCAGTTGCCATACCCGCCCTGCTGCGTCTATTCTGCTTGTCGTCATGGCCGACCAGGCATCACCAAGCAAGACAGGCGGCAGACCGGCGATCAGTCTGGCGGCGCTCTTCCTCCTGCCCGTCAGTCCGCGGCTCCACGAAGGCGATGACAATTGGGCCCGCGCCGGTCGATGGCTGCCCCTGTGGGGGCTGGTGACCGGGATCCTGTACGTCGGCGTGTTCGGCATCACGTGGCGCTACTTCGGCGAATACCATGGGATTCGCTGGATTCCGGCCGCCGCAGTGTTGGCCGTCGACCTGGGCTTGCTGGGTTACCGGCTCCTGTCCGGTTCGGTTCGATTGGTGACCGGGCAGACCGATGAGGATCATCGCTCGCTGGCCCTGACCCTGCCGGCCGTCCTGCCGGTTGTGCTGGTGGCGATCCTCAAGTTCGCCCTGCTGGTTTCCCTGCGGCGCGGGCACTGGCAGAGTGCACCGGCCGGAGCTTGGCAGTGGGACAGCATCTTCGGTCACCTGGGCTTCCTCTACCCCCAACCCATCTATCGTCCGCTTGTGCTCATGCCTCTCTGGGGTCGTTGGGCGATGAGTCTTGCCTTGTCGATCGGCCGGCCCGCGCCGAACGCTTCCGGGCGGCTCAAGAACATGGCCAACCGTTCCTCGCTCCCGGTGATCTTCGGTCAATGGCTGCTCTGCGCCCTGCTGACCGTCGTCTACTGCAGCGGGAGTGGCGAGCACGTCGCTCGAAGCATCATCATTGCCTTGAACCTGCTCATGATCGCGTACTTGGCCAGCTTCGCCCTCTCGCGGAAGGAGAACGGACAGACCGAGAGCACGGTGACGACTATTGGTCTGGTCGGGGAACTCACCTTTCTGGGCTTGTATGCGAGCCTCTCCAGTGCTATCTACTGGTACTAACGAAGGTTAACGCTGGGACGGAACTCCGTCGCGGATGGTGACTCCTCTTCAGGCTTGGCAGGTTTACTTCCGATAAAGAGGCTCCGACGTCGGAGGATGACCGGCGATGGCTCGTATCAGGCCCGCGGGGCCAGGGAGGCAGGATGCCACCTTTGGGGTCATGCCACAGGATGACAGCCCGGCCGTGGGGTCGTTATGCCAACGCACGTCTGAGCTGCGGTTTCCAATCCAAGGTTGTCCGGAGACGGTCGTGTTGGCTTCGTTTTGCCGAGACGTGGGTGTTCCTCTTCACCGCTGCGGCATCGGCAGTCGGGACGCACGCACAATCACAAACCCTTGTCCAGGAAGAAGTTGCAGCGAGTCAGCCGGCGGGGGCGGCCTGTGCCCCGGCAGCCCCGGTCCTGATCCGATCCCAGACGGTCGATCTGGACTATCGTGCCAACGGCGCCGGGCCGGCGACGGAGGTCGAGCTCTGGTACACGCGCGATCGAGCCCTGACTTGGCAGCGGTACGGTACGGATCACGATCGGCAGAGTCCTCTTGAGTTCACCGCTCCGGCCGAGGGTCTGTACGGCTTCTTCCTGATCCTCAAGCAAGGTGAGCGGGCATCTGCGGAGCCCCCGCTGCCCGGTCAGGTTCCCCAACGGTGGGCGTTTGTTGACTACACACCGCCTCTGGTCCAGTGGATTGGCGTGGAGCCGAACGATGACTTCGCCAACCGGCGAAGCCTGCAGCTCCGGTGGACCGCCCACGACAACCATCTCGCCAACCGTCCCGTTTCGCTCGATTATCAGTGCTCTGTGGATCAGCAATGGCAGGTTATCGAGCGCGATCTGCCCAACAACGGGCGTTATGATTGGACCGTGCCCGCCACCGCGACCGCGCAGATCGCCTTGCGGTTGACGGTTCGCGATCGGGGGGGGCACGTGGTCGAGAGGCTGCTCGGTCCCATGCCGGTGTCGAAGTGGCAGTCCCTTCCAGGCACGCAGCCCGCAGTCGCGTCGGTCGGTACCCAGCCTGGTGGTCCGACAAGCCGCCCGGCCCTGCCTGTCGGATTCCTTGACGACAAGAAGCTCGTGACCGGTGCGGGTGTGGGCTCGGTGGAGAAGCGGCGGGCCGAGGCGCTCTACAAGCAAGGCAGCTGGCACTTGGTTCGTGGGCAGTATGCCCTGGCCACCGAGCGGTTTCGCGAGGCCCTGGAGGCCGACCCCGCCATGGTGGTGGCCATGAACGACCTGGCCGGCATTTACTACCTGCAGAAGGACTACGGCAAGGCGATCGAGCTGTACGACGGGGCCTTGAAGGTCGAGCGGCGTGATCCTCAGGCGCTCCGCGGGGCGGCACTGGCCTATGTGGCCATGCGACAGTATCCTAAGTCGCGGGACATGCTGAGGCAGTTAGTGTCCGCTAACCGTGGCGACGCCGAGGCGTTGCTGGATTTGGGGGACGTGATGTTCATGATGGGCGATCGCGACGAAGCCCGGCAGCACTGGAATCGGGCGGCCACGGCGGATGCCAAGGCGGTTGAGATCATCCGTAAAGCCAAGCAGAGACTGCAGTTGTACGGATCCGCCTCGTCGACGGAGCGGCCGGCGGTGGCCTCGAAGGAGCGATAGACTTCCAAGGATTGTACCGACGACCATGCCTGTCCGATCATCCAGTCCACCCAAGCCCTCGTGCCCCGTCTGTGCGGTTTGTGGTCCCGAGCCATTTCTCAAGCGGCAGGCGATCGCGGATCTGGCCAACAGGATTCTCGGCAATGCCGACCGGGCCCTGGCCCTGACCGAGTATGACGGCAGCTGTGCGTTGTTGGCCGATGTGCTCGACGATCTGAGGACGCTGCCGTTCCTGAGCGACCGGCGACTGGTCGTGGTCCGCGACGCCGATGATTTCATCACCCGTTACCGGGCCGAGCTGGAGGAATACGCCGCCCAGCCGAGCGCGACGGGTTCGCTTCTGCTCGAGTGCAAGTCTTTGCCAGCAAATACCCGTTTATACAAGCGGATTGTGGCCGTCGGCGAGGTCGTGAAGTGCGAGGAGATGAAGGTCTGGCAGGTTCGCCAGTGGTTGCCCGAGCGTTGTCGCGAGATCCACGGCAAGCAACTTGACCCGCGGGCGGCGGCTCTGCTGCTCGATCAGATTGGTCCGGAGCTTGGGCTGCTGGACAACGAACTCGAGAAACTGGCGGTGTACACTGGCGAGCGCAAAGTCATCAACCACGTCGATGTCGAGGCCCTCTCCGGTCGTTCGCGGGAGGAGGAGATCTGGGATCTTCTCTCCTCGATCTCCTCGGGCCACCAGGCCCGGGCCATCACGCTGTGGGAGCAGGTGTGGCAAACGGACAAGGCGGCGCCTCATCGCGCGATTGGCGGGCTGGCCTATGGTGTCCGTCGGCTGCTCAATGCCAAGCGGGCCCAGGAAGCCGGCGCGTCCATGGAGGATCTGCGCAAGGCCATGATGATCTGGAAGGACGACCAGCGGCTGCGGGCTGAACTGGCTGCATTCACCACCGAGCAGATCGAGTTGATGCTCTGTCGTCTTCTGGAGGCCGATGTCGCGGCGAAGAGCGGAGGGGCGAGCGTGCAGTCGTCAATTGAGGCCTTGATCGTCGAAATGTGCGGCCGACGAGGCTCACGCCGAGCGACGGGCTAGGCCTCCTTGTGGGATGCGGACGCGGGCAGGATGCCCGCACACTCCACGTACCGGGCACACGGCCCATGACTCGCGGAATGGAAACCGCGGGAGGTGCGATCATGACGGAACGGACTACTCTCTCTCTGGCAGTCATGTCCTTGGCGAGCCTGCTGGTTACGGGATGCGCCCTGTTGGGCACCCCGTCCAAGCGAGATGCCACTCCGGAGCCGATCTCCGCGCCCCAGGATGAGCCCTCGCCGAACGAGAAGCGGCTGTCACCGGCTCGGTATGCCGAGTCCGAGTCGCAAGCAGACGAACAGGATTCCCAGGTGGCCAAGCTCACGGAGAAGATCCAGAAGTTCAGCGCTCGCTTCCCAGTGACGGATCTGGATCGTTCGTCAGCCGGAGACCTGGAGAATCAACCGTCTGCTCCGTCCGCCGCCGCTTTGCCGGCAACCCGGCCGGCACCGGTTCATCGAGCGGCGTCGGGCAAGGCCAGGGCTCGCACGGTCACAGCGCCGCCTCCGGATCCGATGGCCGCACCCGATCCTATGGTGGTCGAAGGCACCAAGCCGGCGATCAGTCCCGCGGCCAGTCCCACGTCGCGGCCGTCCGTCGAGACAGAGGTGGCGTCAGACGCGATAGTTCCCAATCGACCGGCCAGCGCCGAAGCGACCGCGAGCCCGAAACCCCAGAAGGTCGATGCCCCTCCGCCGACCGCGCTGGCCTCCGGATTACGCGTCGAGATCATGGACATTCGGCCGGGAGCGGTCTCGCCGCCTGTGTCCGAACACGGCCAGCCCTCGGCCAACCGACCAACGCCCGCTCCGGACAGCGGGATACGGACAGCGGACATTTCCTCCTTGATCACCCGGCTGGAGGAGATCGTTCGCAAGAGTCCCCAGCACCTCGATGATCAGCTTCGATTGCGCATGCTGTACGTGGCCACGGGGCAGACCGACAAGGCCACCGCCTTGGTCAAGAATGTGGACCCGATGCAGGGCGAGATTCTGACTGCCCTGTTCAAGGCCGTTGCCGCCACACAGGAAGTCCTGAAGGACCCCACCGCCGGCGCGGCCTCCGCGTTGGCTGCCGCCAACGAGTTGAATCGGCTCGTGGGCGAACAGTCCCCGATCGTCATCCCCAAGCTCGCCCTGGTGACCCGGGTGGACAGCTTCGGCAACTATCAGGCAGTCAACCCGCCCGTGTTTCCTGCCGGGCACCCGGTTCATGTCTATCTCTACGCGGAGGTCGCCAACTTCCGTTCGCAACCGAGTGCCGATGGTCGACTTCGCACCCTGCTTGGAGCCAAGATCGAGGTGTTCGACCACCTCGGCAAAATCATCTGGCAGCGCGGCTTCCCGCAAATCGAGGACCGGGCCTTGAGTCCAAGACGCGACTTCTTTGTGCCCTTGGAGGTCAAGCTTCCGCCGGACACGCCTCCCGGTGGATACGTCGTCAAGGTCACCATCGAGGACAAGCTTGGTGCCACCACTGACCAGCAGCGGTTGTCTTTCACGATCGGAAGCCCTTGACCTGTTCCCGTGCGTCGGCTGGGAGATCGATCGTCGCGGCAGACCATGACATCCGCTGTCCTGCGGGATAGACTGGTCGGTTGAATGACACCTAAGCGCGTTGTCATGCTGGGTACCGGGACGTCGCACGGCATCCCCATGATCGCCTGCCATTGCCCGGTCTGCAGTTCGCCCGACCGGCGCGACCGGCGCACCCGTTCGAGTATCCTGGTCGAAGTCGGCGGCCGATCGATCCTCATCGACACAACGCCCGAGCTTCGCCTGCAATGTCTGGCGAACAGCGTGCGGCGGGTGGATGCGGTGCTCTACACGCATCATCACGCCGACCACGTGATCGGTCTTGACGACCTCCGCAGGTTCAATGCCCTGCAGAACGGCTCATTGACCTGCTACGGCAACGAGCACACGCTGAGCGTGCTCCGGCGGATGTTCCCTTACGCCTTTCACCACAATCCTGACTATCCGAGCGCAAAGCCGCAACTCGACCAGCAGGTCATTGAAGGGCCGTTCGAGGTGCTTGGCGTGCCGGTGACACCGGTGCTGCTCCTGCACGGACAGTTGCCCGTCCTCGGCTTTCGGTTCGGCCGGTTCGCCTACTGCACGGACGTGAGCTGTATTCCGAACGACTCGCGGGTGATGTTGGATGGTCTCGACGTCCTCGTGCTCGACGGCCTGCGCCGACGTCCCCATCCAACGCACTTCAATCTCGAGCAGGCGATCGAGGCCGCTCGGCTGATCGGGGCCAGGCAGACCTGGTTCACCCATATTGCCCACGAACTCATGCACGAGTCGACCAATGCGGATCTGCCGCGGGGCATGGCTCTGGCTCACGACGAGCAAGTGATTCAGTTCACGGGCTAGCGGGGGACAGTGTTTCCGCCGCGGTCGTGGCCTGGCCTGGGCTCCGCTGACAGTTCGCGGCGGTGTCAATCACCCGTCACCAGCCGAGGGGTGGCCGCGGTTTCTGCCGTGTGGTCACTGTCCTCGTGGTTGTTTCTGGAGAAACCTTCCTGATGACAGGAGCCCACCGAGGGGGAGCTTCTGGCGTTCATCGTCTCTGGGCGGGACTCCATCGCCTCCCGGCACCTGACATTGCGAAGGCGCAATTCCGATCCCGGGCCATCGCAGAGCGACCAGCTGAGGGATGCCGGTCCGGCAAGGTCCTTCGAGCCGACGGGAAGCCGGCCAGCAGGCAGCCCATCAATCCACAGGCGCGTCGTCTTGTCACTGACGCGTACCTGGGCCACGTGCCAGCCGTCGGGCCACAGCGTCTTGGCCGCCTCGGCCGGCAAGCCGTCGTTGAGGGGCAGGCTGACGACGGGGGTGGTCGTCGCTCGAGTGCGATGGCCGAGGTGGAGCGATACCCGCCCCTTGACCGGCATGAATTCGAACCGCAGTTCGGAAGGGCTGGCCGAGGTGAAGCCTACCAGGCGTGATTCTTCGCTGGTTTCATGGAGCCGGCCCACGAACTCGCCGCTGCCCAGCGACCAGCCGTGACCGGCATTCCTCGGACGGTCACCATCGAATAGCAGGGTGAAACCTGCTTTGCGCTCACCGAGAGTCAACTGATTGAGTCGTTCCTCGACCAGTCGTCCCGTCCATCGAATCGCATTGTGAGTCACGGTCACGAAATCCTGGCGGTCGCGGACTACGGGTTCATGGCCGAAGGTGAGCACGAACACTCGTCCTTGGCCGACCTGTCGCGTCCAAGCCACAGGTTCGAAGGATTGCCGGCCGGGCAATGCCGTCGCGGTACGGATCAGGAGCCGGGCGTCGGGCGTCAGGGCGGCCGCGACACAGCGTGGTTCCGCCACTTCCCAGAAGGTGCCGAGATTGAAGGTTGCCGGGTGCCTGGGGTCGAGCACAGCCAGCAGAGCCGGTCCGGCCTGACCGGGCGGGCTGGTGGTCGCTCCGATGAGCGCGTGCCAGTCGGGGTCGTTTCCGAAAGCGGCGGATGAGCCGCCCAGGGCGACGAGGCCAGCCCCGTGGTGCACGGCGCGGGTCAAGACTCGCGGACCGCTGGGCCACGGGGAGGGTCCTGGTCGGAGGTCGAGGAGTACGGCATTGTAGCCGTCGATCTTATCGGGCTTGAAGTTCTCTGGGTGTGCGGTGACGTCGATGACCATGTCGCCACGGTCCATCAGCTGGTCGGCCAGTCGGAATGCCGAGGTGTTCAGGAGTTGCGTCCGGGCGGGCGTCTTGAGGTGGCGCCATTCCTGCCAAGGCCAGGGTTCCGGGCGGGCCCTCTCGCGAGCGCTGTCGGTCACCATGAGTACGCGGAAACGGGGTGGCGGCGGGGGCGCACAGCCCGTGGCCGCCAAGAGCATGGCCAAGGTGACGAGAGACACTGGATAGCAGTGAAGATGCATGGGGCCTCGACGTCTGACGGGGACTTCCTCCAGCCTTGTGGCTTCTGCGAAACTCAATACAATAACGAGATTCAGCAGTCGACGCGAGGTGGCAGCCACGCCCCGGCGGCGATACCGGCCCCAGAGGCCGTCTTGATCGGATCAGAACGTCAATTGTGGAGGAATGCATGGCTAGCTACAGTACCGCGGACATCCGGAATATCGCCCTTGTGGGACATCAATCAGCCGGGAAAACGTCACTCGGTGACGCCATCCTCCACGTGACCGGAGTCACCAACCGCCTCGGCGACGTCAACGCCAAATCCAGCCACCTGGACTACATGGACGAGGAGAAGACCCGCGGATGTTCCATCGATTCCTCCCTGCTGCATGTGGCCGTCAAGGGCAAGCAGATCAACGTGGTGGACACCCCGGGCGCACCCGATTTCGCCGGGCCGGCGATTGGCGCTCTGGCGGGCGTTGAGACGGCGATCTGTGTTGTCTCGGCCACGGCGGGCGTGGAAGTGAATACCCGCCGCATGATGGAGCGAGCCAAGAGTTACGGTCTCGGGCGGGTCATCGTCATCAACAAGATTGATGCCAACCTGGACCTCGCTGATTTGATCAGTGGTATGCAGGAGATGTTTGGCCAGGAGTGCCAGCCATTCAACTTGCCGAGCAACAAGGGCTCGGCCCTGGTGGACTGCTTCGCCCATACCGAGGGCAAGACCGACACGGGCGAGGTGGGGGGCGCTCACACGGCTTTGATCGAGCGGATCGTCGAGGCCGACGAAGCGGTGATGGAGGAGTACCTCGAGAAGGGCGAGATCGAGATGAGCAAGCTGACCGGTGTGGTTGGCAAGGCCATTGCCGCCGGATCGCTCGTGCCCATCCTGTTCACCAACGCCAAGGGTGAGGTCGGCGTGCGCGAGTTGCTCGATTTTGTGGCCGACTACTGCCCGTCGCCCCTGACCGGCAAGCAGCGTGTTTTGGCCAGTGGCGACAAGCAGACTCCGGTCAAACCCGAGCCTGACGGTGAGTTTGTCGGCCATGTGTTCAAGGTCTTCGCCGACCCGAAGAGCAACATCAAGTACTCGGTCTGCCGCATTCACGCCGGGACCATCCGCTCGGACTCGTCCGTACACGTTGGTGGCGAGCGGAAGGCTCAGCGCCCCGGCCAGCTCTACAAGCTGCAGGGCGTCGATCACCCGGAGATTCCGGAGGGTATTCCCGGCGACATCATCGCCATCGCCAAGATTGACGCCAGGCTGGGCGACGTGCTCCACGTCGGCGAGGGTGGCACGATCGAGATGCCCCGCTTCCCGCACCCGATGTACTCCCTGGCCATTGAGCCCAAGAGCCGCGGCGACGCCGACAAGGTGAGCGGTGCCCTGGCCCGGTTTACCGATGAGGATCCGTGCTTCATTGCCGAGCGCGATCCGGGCACGGGGGAACTGGTCATTCGCGGAAACGGGGACCTGCACCTGCGATCGATCCTCTCGCGGATGGTTCAGTACTTCAAGCTGGAAGTTGACACCAAGGTTCCCAAGATTCCCTACCGCGAGACCATCCTCGGCTCGGTCAAGGACATCGACTACACCCACAAGAAGCAGACCGGCGGGGCCGGCCAGTTCGGCAAAGTGGTTATCGCGTTGGAGCCGAACGAGCGCGGCAAGGGCTACGAGTTCATCGATGACATTTTTGGCGGGGCCATCGATCTGTCCTTCCGGCCGAGCGTCGACAAGGGTGTGCAGGCCCAGATGAAAGAAGGCGTGCTCGCCGGTTACCCGGTGGTCGACGTCAAGGTGCGGCTGACTGACGGCAAGACTCACCCGGTGGACAGTAAGGACATTGCCTTCCAGATTGCCGGGCGTGAGTCCTTCAAGAAGGCGTTCATGCTCTGCAAGCCGGTGCTGCTGGAGCCGATCGTGCATCTGGAAGTGACCGTGCCCAATGACAAGGTGGGCGACATTCAGGGCGACCTGGCGTCGCGTCGCGGGCGGCCCGAGGGCCAGGAGATGCTTCCTGGCGGTTTGAGCGTGATTTCCGGTCGCGTGCCGCTTTCGGAGATGTCCGATTACCACTCCCGGCTGTCGAGCATCACCGGCGGACAGGGCAGCTATGCGATGGAGCTTTCCCACTACGAGGTCGTGCCGGGCAACGTTCAGCAGCAGATTATTGAAGCGGCCAAGAAGGCCCGCGAGGAGCAGAAGGCGGCCCACTGAGTCCATCGGCCTGGGTGGCCGCCGCATTCCCTGTTTTGTGTGCCGGTCTGGGGCTCGAGGGTCCTGGGGCCACGTGTGCGCGGACGGCCCGGGCTTCAACGACTGCCCCATCCGAGTGGAGCCTCAGCATGCTGTCCTTTGTTCGAGCCTTGGTTACGGTTCTTGCTCTGGTTTGCCCATTGCCGGCCGTCGCCGCGGAAGAGAAGGCTGCCGCCACGCGGCCCGATTCCGAGTTGAAAACCCTGCGCGCGAAAGCTGCCCCGGCGGTGGGCAAGGCCCTCCGGTTTCTGGTCAAGGCCCAAGGTGAGGACGGCGGATGGAAGGGCTTCACCGGGACTTCCGACCCGGCCATTACCGCCCTGGTGGCCGAGGCCCTGGCTCGCCATTCCGAGTTCGGGCCCAAGCACGAGATCGTCAGGCGCGGCGTCCGGTTCGTGCTCAAGTATCGCCAGCCTGATGGGGGCATCTATGATCCCCAGCAGGCCTATGCCAACTACCACACGAGTATCGCCCTGATGTGCCTGTCGAGTATGGAGGACGAGTCGCTCGATTCGGTCATCAAGGCCGCCCAGAGCTACCTCAAGGGGTTGCAGTGGAAGGAGGACAAGCAGGACTCGGCGGGCAAGAGCGTGGACGTGAGCCACCCGTTTTACGGCGGGGCGGGCTACGGCAAGGAGCGGCGGCCTGATCTCTCCAATACGCAAATGATGGTCGAGGCTCTTCATGCGAGCGGGCTGCCGGCGAGTGATCCGGCCTACGGGCGGGCTCTCAGATTCATCACCCGCTGCCAGATGTGCAGTTCCAACGACCAGGCCTTCGCCCGCGGGGCCAGCGACGGCGGCTTCATCTACACGACGGCCAACGGCGGTGAAAGCAAGGCCGGCACGGACATGGTCAACGGCCAGCCGATGCTTCGCTCTTATGGTTCGATGACCTACGCAGGTTTCAAGAGCATGCTCTACGCCAAGGTCAGCCGGGACGATCCGCGGGTAACAGCCGCCTGGAACTGGATCCGCGGCCACTACACGCTCGACGCCAACCCGAACATGCCCGGTGACAAGTCCATCCAGGGCCTGTTCTACTACTACCACATGTTCGCCAAGGCCTTGGCCGCCTGGGGCGAGCCCGCGGTGGTCGACACGGCCGGCAAGAAGCACGATTGGCGTGCCGACCTTGTCGAGCAGCTCGTTTGCCGCCAGCGCGAGGACGGAAGCTGGATCAACACCGCCGACCGATGGCAGGAGGACAACGCGTGTCTCGTCACCGCCTATTGTCTCTTGGCCCTGGATGCGGCCTTGCGATGATCGCTCCGCGCGGGGGGGGTCGCCGGCCTCGCCGAAGGCCCTCGCCTTGGGCGATGTGGTGGTTGTTGAAATAGGGACGCAGGGGAGGACTCCGACTGCGTCCCTATTCGCTTCGGTTCGGTGGTGGCTAGGCCGAATCGCTCACCAGCCGAAACCGCTGACCCGCGGTTCCGTCAACGTTTTGAAGCAGAATCCGATCGATGGCCGCGGAAACCAGTCCGGCCATCCGTCGGCGGGGTGCCGCTTCGCAGGTAACCTCCCCGAAGCGAGCCCACATGGCTCCTGCGATAACGGCCGCCGACAAGTGGGCCATCACGGGGGTGGGGAGTTCGCCCAGGATGCCGGTGACGACGACTCGACGGAGGCCGAGTATGTTGAGTGCGCCGGCGATAGCCATGGCCAGGGCGTCGAGAGAGTCGATCAGCCAGGACGGCACGCCGTGTTCGGCGATACGCCGGATGAGCGCGGGCCAGGTATGCGGTCCTGGCCGTTTCGCGGCGGCGAAGCTGGCCAGCAGGCCCCGTCGTGAGACCAGGGTTTCAACGCAGCCGACCGCTCCGCAGCCGCAGGCGCGTCTGTTGCCCCAGACGGGGTCGTGTCCCAATTCGCCGCTGAGCGGCAGGGGGCTCTCGAACAATCGCCCGCCGATGACGGCTGCCCCGCCGACACCGTCTCCGATATCGACAAGGAGGAAATCGCCGCCGGTGGGGTTTGCGGCCAGGTGGCCGAGGGCCAGGGCCCGTATTTCCTGGACGATCAGGGCTGGGGCGTCGCAGACGGCGCTCAGCAGATCGGGCAAGTGGGCCTTCTCGACCCAGCGCATGTTGGGGCAGAGGAACACCTTCCCGCCGCCCTCATCCACCACCCCGGGCACGCTGATCAGAACGGCCTCCATCGGCTGCCCCGCCCATGCTCTGGTCGCGTGGGCCAGTCGTCTGAGCCACTCGTCCTGGGCCCGGGTCGTGGGGACCACGATTTCCCAGGCGAGATCCTCGCACCCGACCGGGAGCCGTGCCAGCCGGGTGTGCCTCACGCCGAGCTCCACCGCCAGGAATCGCAGGCGGGTGCGGTCCAGACGCACCAGTTGTCCGGGCCGTCCGATTCGGGGTGAGGCGTCGGCCGCACTGTTTGTTCTAGCACCGAGCCCGCGTCCCTGTCCCTCCGCGCTGGGGACGATCTCGAGGATTTGTGCGGCCAGGAGCTCGTCGACGATGGTTCCGACGGACGGCTGGCTCAATCCCACCGCCCGGGCGAGGTCGGCCCGCGTGGCCACCCCGTGGCCGAGCAGGGCGCTGAGCAGCCTTCTCTGATTCAAGCGCCGAAGATCGCTGGTGGTGGCCACGCCGTATCCCTTACTTAAAGAAGGTTCCTTATTAATTTACCGCCCCTCGGCGCCGAAGTCAAGGATTCCTTGGGTATTGGCCGGACGCGAGTCGGGCGTGGGGGGGGCGCCGGCCTCGCCCAAGTCTTTACTTAGGAATTTTGTTTTAGTATCGTGACGATTCCGGGATCGCAGACCGTGGCATCAGGTCGGCCTGGGCTCGAGGTCCGCGGTTGGGGATTCCCTGCGGAGGGCGCGGTTCGCCCCGGGGTGTCGGGCCCGGGGACGGTCTGGGCGTCCTGGAGATCCCGGCTGGCGGGAAGGCCTGATCGGTGTGGACTCAGGCGTCGGTTTTCGTCCGCGTCCGTTTTCGGATACGCTTTGGCCCGATGAGGGCTCAAGGGCCCTTCAGCTGAGGGCGTTGGTCAGTTCGGAGCGAGGTAGGTTCAATGCAACCCATCGATTGGCTCGTCATCGGTCTGTATTTCTCGGTTCTGCTGGGTGTGGCTTGGTGGGTCATCCTTCGCAACAAGGACACTGCGGCGGATTACTTCCTGGCCGGCCGCAACCTCGGTTGGTGGGTGATTGGAGCCTCGATCTTCGCCTCGAACATTGGCTCGGAGCACATTGTCGGCCTGGCCGGGTCGGGAGCGAAGAACGGTGTGACCATGGCCCACTACGAGCTCCACGCCTGGTGTCTGCTGGTGCTGGCCTGGGTGTTTGTGCCGTTCTATGCCCGCTCGCAAGTGTTCACCATGCCGGAGTTTCTGGAGCGGCGGTTCTGTACCCGTTCGCGTTATGTGCTGTCGGTCGTGTCGCTGCTGACCTTCATCGTCTCCAAGATCGCCGTGGGCATCTTCGCCGGCGGGGTCGTTTTTGCCACGCTGTTGCCCGAGATTCGGATCAACATCGGCGGGCTGGTGATCGACAGCTTCTGGATCGGCTCGATCGCGGTGATCATCCTCACCGGTCTGTACACCATGCTGGGCGGCATGAGGGCCGTGGCCTACAACGATGCGGTCCAGGTGATTGTGCTGATTACCGGCTCGGCTATTCTGACCATCTACGGACTGGTCAAGCTGGGTGGTTGGGGCAATCTCCGCGAGTTGTGCGGTTCGGACATGTTCAATCTATGGAAGCCGATGGTGCCGCCGGGGGTCGAAAGCACCTGGGCCCCGGTGCTGGAGAAGAACGCGGCCGGCGAGGTGGTCAAGCAGGCCTGGTACTTCAACACCAACTTCCCCTGGTTGGGCATGGCGATCTGTGCCCCGGTCATCGGCTTGTGGTACTGGTGCACGGATCAGTACATCGTTCAGCGAGCCCTGGGCGCTCCGAACGAGACCATCGCCCGCCGGGGGAGCATCTTCGCGGCGTTCCTCAAGCTCTTCCCGGTGTATCTGTTCATCATCCCCGGGCTGATCTGCTATGCTCTGGTCAAGGCCAACACCGTGCCTGAGCTGACCAAGCACTTCGATGCCCAGGGTGCGTTCCCGCTGATGGTGAAGTACCTGCTGCCGCCGGGCTTACGCGGACTGGTGGTCGCGGGGCTGCTCTCTGCTCTGATGGGCTCGCTGGCCGGCGTGTTCAACGCCTGCTCCACCCTGTTCACTGTTGACCTCTATGCGAAGTGGAAACCGGCGGCCTCGCAGCACCAGCTGGTCCGCACCGGGCGTATCGCCACCGCGGTCATGGTGCTCATCGCCCTGATGTGGATTCCCGTGGTCCAGGGTGCCCACAGCCTGTATGAATACCTGCAGGCGGTGCAGGGTTACCTCGCTCCACCGATCTTTGTCGTGTTCTTCTTCGGCGTGTTCTGGAAGCGGCTGAACGCCCAGGGTTGCCTCGCGGCCATGGTGGTCGGCTTTGCCCTCGGCGTTTTCCGCATGGCCGTCGACACGCCGGTAACGATGAAGCTGAGCGGTTTTGAGGATGGCTATACGCCGGGTTCTTTCCTATGGATCATCAACAACATCAACTTCCAGTACTTCAGCATCATCATCACGGCCGTCTCGGCTGCGGTGATGGTTGCGGTGAGCTACGTGACCAGGGCCCC
This sequence comes from Phycisphaerae bacterium, assembly GCA_018003015.1. Classification (NCBI taxonomy): domain Bacteria; kingdom Pseudomonadati; phylum Planctomycetota; class Phycisphaerae; species Phycisphaerae bacterium. The sequence continues at coordinate 58,315 of JAGNEZ010000011.1, forward strand.
GAACGAAAGCCAGATCAGGAGTCTCACCTTCGGCACGGCTACCGATGAGGACCGAGCTCGCACCCGGGCAAGCTGGAACCGGAACGATGTCCTGACCTCCTGCCTTATCCTGGCGGCTATCCTGGGGGCGTATCTGTACTTCCGGGGATAGGGGCTGAGGGTGGTTCCGGGGTTGCATATTGCGGCGCCGAGGGAGAACCCGGAGAGAGGTGGAAAAGGACCGGGGCGTGCCGGATGGGGTGTGAATTGGACGGTCAGGACGAGCCCACGACCTGATCGGCGTGGTCGTAGATTTCCATCTGGGAATCCAGGCGGGTGACGCGAATGGTGGCGAGCAGGCGGGGCTGAACACCGACCAGGGCGAGTCGGCGTCCTTCCAGTTTCAGGCCTCGGCTCAGCTGCACAAGCAGTCCGAGGGCGACGCTGGGGGCGAAACGCACCCGACTGACATCGAGCACGACGGGCACTTGCGGCCTTTTGCCCGCGGCGGTCATGACGTCGACGGAGAGCTTGGTCATGGTTGCTTCGTCGAGCGAATGGCTCAGAACAGCGATCAAGAGCACGTGCTCGTGGGGACAGATCTCGGTTGCTGAATCGAACATGGCACCCTCGTCCTGTCAGTGATTATAGCAGAACCGGCTGTCCGTTGCCTCCCGGCTGGCGCGGGTATCGTTCTCGGGACTCCCGTGGAGGCAGGCCGCCTTGTGCCCGGTCTCGCAGCGTACTCCGTACTCCGCCACCGCCCCGCTGGGTAGATCAATGGTTCACCTTGCGATAGTAGAGAATGGCCGAGCCTGGCCGATCCTCGATCCTGACGTTCCATGCCACCAGGTCGCTGCCGTTGACGACGGATCTTCCCGGCTTGTCTTCGTAGATCACTTCATATCGACCGGACCTGTCGACGTCGTTGAGCTGAAGCACGGCGGAGGGCGTATCACAGGCTGCCCGGCGGTAGACGATCGCCACTCCGGCTTGTTGGTCGGCTCGGTGGAACTGGTAACCGAACCAGACGTCCTGGTTCTTGAGGTGCGGGAACAAGGGGTAGAAATCGCCGAGCGTGTAGGGTCGCAGCTTCCGGTAGATGGCGACGGTACGGGTGACGGGCTGGGCGGTATCGGGGTCGGCGGCATCGAGCCGGCCCCTGGTGTTGCCGTGAACCAGGATGTTGCCGGCGGTCATGGCACTGCGGAACTCGTAGGTCGGTTCGTAGGCGAAGTTCCCGCAGCCGTGCATGGGGATCCAGCGATATAGACCGGCGTTCTGGAGCTGGTCGGTCACCGGATCGGGTTTCCCGCTGCACTGCGAGTCGCTGTGCCACAGCGGGATGCCCCGGATGCAGGTTTCCAGGTCGATTCGCCGTCCGCCGCTGGCGCAGTTGTCAATCACGAGGCTGGGGCGCCGGGCTCGCAGGTCGTCCCACATGGCGTAGAGACCCTCGACGTGGCGAATCTCGGTCATGCCTTGTCGATCGGGGGGGTCGTTCCGCCGCCAGAAACCGAGTGGATCGATATTGAAATCCCAGCGGATCCAGGACAGGCCGGCCTCCTGGACGTGCCGATCGACCAGGTCGGTGATCCAGCGGCGGGCCTGCGGATCGTGCAGGCGGAAGAGCTGGCTCCATTCGCCCTGCGGCTTGATCACCCATTCGCCGTGCTCGCGGTCGATCTTCGTGCCCGGGTGGACGCGTTCCGGCTCGAACCACAGCAGATACTGCATGCCCGCTTTTGCCACTGCATCGCCGATGGGCTTCAGGCCTCGCGGGTATTTGGCGGGGTCCACCTCCCAAGTGCCGGTACCCTCGGGAAAGCCGCCGGGATACCACTGCTGAGGATCCATGTCCGACCAGAGGACTTCGATGCCACGCTCGGCCAGCGGCGGCAGGACCTCGATGTGCGGCCCTTCGTAGGTGCCGTCGGGTGCGGTCCAGTTCACGCTTGCACAGATTGGCGGCCAGACCGGTTTCCCGTCACGCCGGGGGAGGTAGTGGTCGATCAGGACGGACCGGAGCAGATTGTTGCCGCGGAGCGTTTGTGTGCCTTTCCAGAAGACCAGGAGGATGCGGGGTGTCCGGACGGTTTCGCCGGGCTGGAGTGACAGGTGAGTGAGTTGCTGGCCGGCCCGGGCGTGGAGGCCGTCGGCGGATCGTTCGAACCGAGCCTCCCATTGTCCTGACCAGCCGACGGCGATGGCCGTGCCGCCCTCTGTTCCTGCGAGGTTGAAGAACGGCAGGAAGGCATCTGAGGACCGGCCTCCCTGCGGGGCGAGTGTGAAGGGAGTCGTGTCCCCGGTTGCGAAGGCCTTCTCCTGGGGGGCGAAGCTGTCGGCCGAGTTGCTGTCGCCGAGGGTGTAATGCAGCGTGCAGGGCGCGGTGGCGGGCATCATGACGGCATCGAGGGGTCGGATTCCCTCGAGGATTGGGCTCGGGGCGCTGCCGTCGTTCCGCAGATGGAGTATCCACTCGACGGCGGAGTGGTCTGCCCACACGATGGCCACGCAGCGTACCTCCAGATTTGTCTGCGGATCGCTCCAGGTGAGCGTATGTTCCGCCCGTCCGTCGGCCAGGGCGCGATCTTCACGTCTCAGGGCCCAGTGTCTGCGGACGGCGTTGAAGGGCTTCCCGCCGCAGGTCAGGGTGAACGGAGGCTCGGCGTCTGCGGCGAGCAGGTGTGTGTCCACCCAAGAACGGGTGGCGGCTTTTTCCCGCTCCGAAGCGACCATGCCGTGAGCGGCGGCCGCGAAGAGCAGAGCCCATGGAAGGGCCGGCAGGTAACGTGATCTCGGGTTCACGGAACATCTCGGGTTCATGGAACCTCCTCAGGTTCTGGGGGCACTGGCGGGCGGACATGCCCGCCCTGGAGCGAGGGGGGCGGCCTGGGGCTCCGTCCCCACTCGGTCGGGACAAAAAAGCCGCAGCAGAACTCACCAGGGGGTAGGCGCTCCCGGGGGTCCAGATTGGAGTGATCGGAGGCCAATGCCTTGATCCTCCGACCTCGAAGCCGGATCCTCCCGGTGCTGGACTGCTTCGGCTCGCTGAGCATGAGCCGCGACGGCCGAGTGGTCAAGCCCAACGCCGCGACGATCGGCACGCGGTCGTGATTTCCCCTTCCGGTGGAGCCTCTCCTGGGGGCAAGCCCAAGTGCACGCAGGGTCTACGCACGCACTTGTCGGGATTTCGGGCGGCCCTGACGGCAAGCCCAAGTGCACGCAGGTTCTGCAGAGACCGAGGAGGCCCGTTCGGGGACTGCGATCGTGGGTCCTGCCGGCCAAACGGGGGCCGCATCTCCGGCGATGGGTGAGGGTCAATCAACCAGATCGCTCAGGATGTCGAAGTCGGCTCGCTGTTGAGCCAGGGTGCGGACGGTGTGGAGTACTCGAGGGCTGGGGTGGTATAGGGGAAGCCACCGGAACGTGCCGCAATCGATGGTCCGGCCGGCCACGTCGGACAACCGTGCCCCGAGCGCCGGGTGGAGGGCTCGGCTGGCCAGTCGGGTCACGGCTCGCATGGCCACCGTGCCGATCGTGACCACGATTGGCGGGCGGAGCAACTCGATCGTTCGTTGCAGGAACGGCAGGCAACTGCGGATCTCGGCAGCGATCGGGGGGTTGTTGCGCTGATCATCGGCCGGGCAGCAGAGCACCGCGTTGGTGATGAACACCTCTTCGCGGGACAGCCGCACGGATGCCAGCAGGGTCTCGAAGTTGCGGCCGGAGGCATCGCCGTTGAACGGCCGCCGGCTGCGATCGGCCCCCAGCCGCCCGGGCGCTTCGCCGATGAAGAGAACCTTGGGCGTGAGGGTGCCGTTGAGCGGCCCCAGCACCGCTCGCCGGGAGGCCATTCGCTGGCAGGCCCGGCATCGGGCGGCGTCGTTGCAGAGCTGTTGGAAGAGCCGACTTCGAGAACGCGGCACGACGTGCCCCTCACTGGACGGTCTTGGGCTGCTCGCTGTACAGCCGGTACTGGTCGGCCACGCGGGCCTCCTGGGTATCGCCTTTGTGAATCAGGATCCGGTAGTTGAACTCCGCCTTCTCGCCTTTTCTGAAGGTCTGCGAACCGTTCTTGCTCTTGTCGCCGGTGAAGTCCTTGAGGGCGAAGGGGTTGACCGCGTACAGCCCATACTCGCGGATGTGCCAGCGCGGCGGATGCCTCATATTCGTCGGGGCGTCGAACACGGCGATACCGACCGTCCGGTCGTTGACCGGTCCGACGTAGTCACACCACTCGGCCGGCTGGCCCCAGCATTCCTTGGCTCCGACCTTGCCTGCGGAGTTGGTCATGTGGCCCTTGCCGGGCTTCTTGCCTTCCAGGGCCTGCTCGTCCATAGAGGTTGCAACCCGCAAAGAGAGTATACCGGCTTCCTTGGTGTCCTCGAAGGTCACGTCGCCGTCGTCGAAGTGGAACACGTTGCCCACGTCGATTACCCGGGTGTGGTCATCGCCCCTGAAGAAGGTGTAGGTCCGGGTCTCGCTGAACTCCCGGATGCCGCCGGCCGCCGTCCAATCGATCTCGGCCACGATCCGGCCGAAGACCGGCCCGCTCACCGCCGCGGTCACCTTGCGGACGATCTGGCGATCCTGCTTGTCGAGCGTCTTGGCCTGGGCCCAGTAGTTGGTGATCCTGCCGGTCTTCTCGGAGCGGATCTCGCCCCATGCCGCCCAGATCGAGCGATGGTGAATGTGGTCCTTGCGCTCGCCGGACTGGTCCTTCATCGGATACGCCCGGGTGACCGGGTCGCCGGTCGGCCCGATCACCGGCCAGAGGTAGGGTTTGGCTTCTTTCGGGGCCAGGTTGAACGTGGTGAAGGGCTTGCCGTCCAGGGTGACTTCGTACGCATCCGCACTGGTCTGCTTGACTTGGACGACGGCCAGGTCGGGGCGATCCTTGATCGCGCCCCGCAGCCTGGCCTGCCAAGTGGCGGTCTTGCCGGCCTCGATCGCCGGGGTGTACCACCACAGCCGCCCCTGCTGATCGACCTGCCCGGGGCATTCCCGGCCGACCGTGTCTGTGAGCGCGTAGACTGCCCCGGCCTCGCTCGCTCCGGCCAGCCGGCAGTGGACGAAGCCGGCGGGCAGACCCTTGTCCCCGCCACTCAACCGGACCTCGAGCCCGTTGTCGGCGCCAGATGCCCCGGCTGCCGAGATCAGGAACAGAGCTGCGCACAAGGGCATCTCCCGGATCCGCTGGACAGGTGTCGTCAAACGCACGATTTTCTCCTCATATAGTGCAATGAGGCCTCAGGCCTGCGTCACTCCGTCTCCGCTCCGCGCTGTCGACCCGGCACCCACGGGCATCACTTCCCGACGGCCGCCAACGCCTCTCTCAGCGTTCGGATCGCGGTCCGGGCCACGGTTGTCGGATCGGGCTTGTAGTCGAACGGCTCCACCGAGACCCAGCGGTCAAAGCCGGACTCGACCAGGGTCTTCATGACGGCCTTGAAATCGAGGCCGGCCGGTTCGCCCTCGCCGATGGGCATTCCCACGCCTTTGCCGGCCGCTTCGTTGGCGTGAAAATGCTTGGCTCGTCTGCCGAACCGCCGGATGGTGCCGATCACCCCCTCGGGCATCGAGGACATGGCCTTGCAGTCCAGCATGATGTCGATGTTGGGGTGTCCGATCTCGTCGGCCATTCGCGCCGCTTGTTCGATCGTGTTAATGAAGTTGGTTTCGGCCGGAGCCAGAGCCTCGAGGCACAAGGTCACCCCTCGGGCCGCCAGCGTGTCGCCGGCCGAAGCCCACACCTCCTTGGCCCGCTTCCAGCCCTCCTCGAAGGTCACCGGCGGCTCAATGCTCCGCTGCTTGGGCGAACCGAAGACCATCACCGTCCCGCCGACGTCTCCGCAGAAGTCGACCAGGGCTTTCAGGTAGTCCGCGGACCGCTGGCGAACGGACGCGTCGGGCGTCGTCAGGTGCAGCCCCTTGGGCGAGACGAACAGCCAGTGCAGGCCGACGATCTCGACCCCGGCGTCGCCGGCCGCCTTCACGATCTGCTTTCGCCGGCTGGGCGGAATCTCGGCCACATGGTCGGCCATGGTGAACGGGGCCAACTCGACGCCGTCGAAACCGATCTCGGCCGCGGTGGCGAAAACGTCTTCGATCGCCGAATCACGCCACGGTTCGCTGCAGGTCGCAAGTCTCATCCGACGCTCCTTCCGGCAAGGGCCAACCTGACCACCGCGCATCATACCGCTGGATCGAGCCGGTCGGTAGCTGGTCGATCGGTCCGTTCGATTCCCGGCCGCGGGGTCCTATCCTGACCGCACCCACTTGAACGCGGAGCCGGTGCGGTCATAATAGCGGCCTGGCGCGATCATTCTGGGACAAAACGGGCACGAGGGCGTCTGGTTCCTTGGCAGGAAGCTACCTTCACTTTTGTCTGGCCGACTGGGTCTTGGGCAGCTGGTGGCAGTACATGGTCCGCAACTGGGCCTTGTTCTCCTTTGCCGCCACGGTAGTTGTTCTCATCGTCATCGCCTGGCTGGTGCTGCGCAAGTACGTTAAGATCATGCTCAACATCATCCGGGACACGCCGCCTCCCCTGGCCATGGGCCCGCGTGATTTCGAGCGGATTGACGGCAAGCCGGCGACCTTCCGGGCCTTCGACAACCTGAATCTGTGCGGCATGTTCCTTCAGGGCCACCACGGCGGGCGGCCCAAGGGCATGATCATCTTCGCCCACGAGTTCTCCAGCGACATGTACAGCTGTGCCCGGTATTGCCGACCGCTGCTGAAGACGGGATACGATATCTTTACCTTCGACTTCAGCGGTCATGGCGAGTCGAGCTGCGAGCCCGGATACCAGCCGCGCCAGTGGCCCACCGATCGAGAAGTGGACGACATGCTCGGGGCGATCGCCTTCGTCGAGGACTGGCTGGAGGAGCACCACCGCCCGGCGGCAATCGGTCTGTTCGGCATCTCTCGCGGGGCCGGGGCGGCCATCCTGGCGGCGCGGCACAATCCAGCCATCAAGGCCATCATTACCGACGGGGCGTTCAGCTCGGACACCACGCTGGAACATTTCATGAAACGGTGGGCGTACATCTTCGCCAAGGTACGGTTCGTCTATGAGAACCACCCTCCGCAGTTCTGGCGGTTCCTTCGCTGGCTGCTCTTCCGCGAATGCAGGCGGAAGCTGCACTGCAACTTTCCCTCGGTCTTGAAGGCCCTCCGACGAATGCGACCGGGACTGCCGATCCTGTTCATCCACGGCGAGAAGGACAGCTATATCCCGGTTGAGCAGTCCCAGCTCCTCTATGATTCCGCTCCGCCACCGAAATGGCTCTGGGTGGTGCCCAAGGCCAAGCACAACCAGTCCGTGGTGATCTGCCCGGAGTACTACGCGGTGCGAACGACGGCCTTTTTCGATGAGCATCTGGCGCCGGTGTCGTCGCAGCCCGCGGTCACGGCCTTCACCGCAGATCCGGCTCAAACTCAGCCGGCCGGGGATGCCGCCTCGCCCTCCTGCCCGACACCCTCGCCGATCAGCGCCAACGGATGACCCCTCGACTATGGACGCATCCTTCCCGATCGTATAGTGTCTCGAATCGGGGCGGGCGGTGCGAACCCGGGATCAAGGCCAGGGCGTCCGGATACCGTGGTTGCGTCTGCGGAAGCCGCGCGGCAACGCGTGTTACGCCAGCAGGTGAGACATGGCCTCGGTGTGCTTCTACTTTCAGGTCCATCAGCCCTATCGCTTGCGGCGTTACAGCGTTTTCGACACCGGGACGAACTACTTCGACGAGGCCCGCAACGCCGAAGTGTGCCACAAAGTGGCCCGGAAGGCGTATCTGCCGGCCAACCGGCTTCTCCTTGAACTGATCAACAAGCACGCCGGCAAGGTCCGGCTGGCCTTCTCGCTGACCGGTACGGCCATCGCCCAACTGGAGAAGCACTCCCCGGAGGTCATCGACTCCTTCCGCGAACTCGCCCGCACCGGCTGCGTCGAGTTTCTGGCCGAGACCTACTACCATTCGCTGAGTTTCCTTTACTCGCGCCGCGAGTTTGCGGAACAGGTCCGGATGCAGCAGGAGGCCATCGAGGGCCTGTTCGACTACAAGGCCGCGGTCTTTCGCAACACCGAGCTGATCTACAACAACGACGTGGCTCATTATGTGGAGAGCATGGGTTTCCGCGGGATCATCACCGAAGGCGTGGACCGGATCCTGGGCTATCGCTCGCCGAGCTACCTGTACAAGCCGCCGAACGCTCCCCGAATTGTTGTGCTGCTGAAGAACTACCGGTTGAGCGACGACATTGCCTTCCGGTTCTCCAACCGCGGGTGGAACGAGTACCCGCTGACCGCGGAGAAGTTCGCCCGCTGGGTGGACCAGGTCAACGGCAACGGATACACGGTCAATCTGTTCATGGATTACGAGACCCTGGGAGAACACCAGTGGGCCCAGTCGGGGATCTTCGAATTCCTCGCCGAACTGCCGGACCTGATCCTGGCCAACCCGGACAACGACTTCATGACCCCGTCGGATCTGCTTCAGGCTTACCCGGTGTCGGGCGAGTACGATGTCCCGCACATGATCAGTTGGGCGGACAGCGAGCGGGACCTGTCCGCATGGCTGGGCAACGCGATGCAGTCGAACGCCTTGCACGAGCTGTACCGGATGGAGGGGGAGGTTCGGAATTGCGGCGACCCTAAGATTCTCCAAGACTGGCGTAAGCTTCAGACCTCAGACCATTTCTACTATATGTGCACGAAATACCTGGCCGACGGCGCCGTGCACGAGCACTTCAACCCTTACGAGTCGCCGTATGATTCCTATATTAACTTCATGAACGTGTTGGACAATTTGCGTAGTCGAGCCACCGGTCGATCGGGGCGGGGGCGGTGACGTTTTTTCGTCAGGCGTCATCAGGGCTGATTTTGGCGGCTTTTTCTATTGTGAGGCGGGCTTTCGGGCGATAAATGTCCAAAGGTGTATTCTCGGACGACGCTGCCAAGTCGTGCGGAAAAATAGCGAAAAGGGCGCTTGACAAGACGGTGGTAAGTCGTAAGATTGGCGCGGGTTAAGGATCTGTGGAGAACCTGGCCGCGTCACCTCGAAGGATGGGGATGGAAGCGGTTGGAGGTTTGAAGCCATCGTGCCGACCGGCGGTTCAAGGCGCAGAACCGTGGGCGTTTCTGGCGCGAAGCCTATGATGATGTGGGAATTGCGGCAATCTTGAGCATGTTGCCGGGTTGGACATGTCGGCCGGAGCCGGCGTGTTCTGCGTTTCTTTTTTAGGAATAGTCTTCTTCGCAGGGACGCGATGCAGCGGCCTCGGTCGATTCGCGAGGCTCAGCCGGGGGCGGCCCCCGGGCGATCACGTCTGACCGAGGTATCGGGAGTCGAAGACGCCAGTTTGTGTTGCTCTTTTATGGAGGCCCCAGAATGAGTAGGACTAGCAGACAGAGACGTTTCATCCGCGCTGCGGCATTGCCTGCGGCTGTTGCGTGGGTGGGGATGCTGGGCGTGGGTGGCGTGCTGATGCAGTCGGGCTGCCCGTTCTTCCCGATTCCTACGCCTCTCTCGGTCAGTGCGACCGCGGTCCCGGCGACCGGCGTAGCCGGTTCGTACACCGTGACCCTGGCTGCCACCGCGACCGGCGGGACTACGCCTTACACCTATGCCTGGACGGTGGCACCGGACGTGACCATCACCAACGCCACGGCGGCCACGGCGAGCGCGGCCATTACCACCGCCGGGACCTACACGTTCACCATCCTGGTGACCGACTCGGCGGGCGGGACCGCCAACACGACGGTGACCGCAACCGCCTCGGTGCCGCCACTCGTGGCCAACGCCGGCGTTGACCAGAGCGTCACCCGGACCACGGCCGTCACCCTGACCGCCACCGGCACCGGCGGGACCGGTGCCCTGACCTACGCCTGGACCAAGGTCAGCGGCGTGAACGGCGATCCGGACACCCCGGCCGCCGCCAGCACGACCGTGCCGACCACCGCTCTGGGCCAAACCACCTACCGCATTACGGTCACTGATTCGGCCACCCCGGCCGTCACCACGACCGACGACGTAGTCGTGACCGTCACTCCGGCGGCCCTGGCCGTGGCCGCCGACGCGGTACCCGACGAGTTGGCCTACCCGGCGACCGCGACGCTGACCGCCACCCCGACGGAAGGTACTCCGCCATACACCTTCAGCTGGCTGCAGACGAGCGGTTCGCCCGCCACGCTGGGGAACGCTGGTGCTCAGAACACCGTGGTCACCTTCCCGCTCCTCAACAGTGTGGGCGCGTACACCTTCACCGTGACCGTGCAGGATAGTGGTTCACCGGTTCAGACGGTGACCAGCGCCACCGTGACCGCCAACGTGACCAGCACCAGCCTGGCCTTCACGACCTCGCCGCTGGATAACCTGGTTGGCTCGACCGGCAACGACACCTTCACCGCAAGCGACGGCCAGCTGCAGGGCAGCGATAAGGCCGATGGCGGCGACGGCACCGATACCCTGATGATCAGCCTCACGGCTGCTCTGGCCGCACCGGCTCCAACGCTGTCCAATCTCGAAACCATCAGTATCACGGACACCGCCGGCGGCTCGATCCTGAATGCGGCCAACATTACCGGCTTGACCACGTTGAACTTCCTGGCTCCGGCCGGCGCCGAGACGGTCAACAACCTGGGCTCGATTCCGGCGGTCAATGTGACCAGCACCGCTCAAGACGTCACCCTGGGCTTCCAGGCCACCACGGTTCAGGGCACGGCTGACGCTCTGACCCTCGCCCTCAGCGCTGTCACCGGCGGCACGTACACCATTCCGGGTGTCGAGACGATCAGTGTGACTTCAAGTGGCGCCGCCAACACCATGGCGGCCCTGACCGCTGCGGCGCTGGAAACCCTCAATATCACCGGAGACCAGGATCTGACCATCACCGCTGCTCTCGGCAACACCGTGGAGGGAGTCGCCGCCGGAACTGCGACCGGGGCTATCACCCTCACCACCGGTGCACCGACCGCAATCTCGGTGACCACCGGCTCCGGCGATGATACGGTCACGGTGGGCAACACCGCGGCCACCCTGACGCTCGGGGCTGGCGACGACACCGCGATCTTCGCTGACGGCCAGTTCGTGATTACCGCCGGTGCCACTCTTGACACCGTCGCCGGTGGCGAAGGCACCGATACGCTGTCGTTGTCGAGCGGCGATGCCGATGCCGCCGCCGCGGCACTCACCAACGTGACCGGCATTGAGGCCCTGACGATCAGCAATGCGATGACGGGTGACATCACCGCCACCTTCTTCGGCACCATTGCGACCGTCAATGTGCCCGAGGGCATCGACGGCGGCAACACGCTGACCGTTGCCACCGGCACCACGGTCAACGTGAATGAAAACTCGACCAGTACGGGTGCTGCGGTCATCCAGGTGGCAGGAACGGCGACCACTGACGCCGTGACCTTCGCATTCGCCGGGGCTAACGCCATGGCGAGCACCACCGACTTCTCCAAGATTGAGAACGTCACGATCGACACGAACACCGCCGCGGGCACCTTCACCGGTGCCGTGACGGTGAACACCGCCGGCAACACCCGCAACGTGACGGTCGTCGGTGATAATGACCTCACTTTTGCTGCCGCCGTGACCGCCAATGCGATCAATGCCTCGGCGCTCACCGGCAACCTGACCATGAGTGTCACCACGGTCGCGCCGCTCGGTGCGACGATCACCGGTGGTGAGGGCGATGATGTGCTCATCGGGTCTGCCACCGCCAGCGTCGGTGATATCCTCACCGGTGGCGCGGGTGCCGACACGATCCGGGGCGATGGCACCGTAGACGGTACCGTCACTGCGGGCGCGGATGAGATCTACCTCGGCACCGGCGACGCCGTCGACACCGTCGTATTGACGACCGTCGCGGCCTCCTCCGCAAACGCCGATAGCGTCACCGATTTTGTGACCGGCGACGCTGCCGACTTTGGCGATCAGTTCGACCTCGACCTGAGCGCTCTCGAGACCGCTGGTGCGGTCAGAGGCGGTGGTGTGATCAACTTCGTCGAGTTGCAGGACGGCTCGGCGGTGGCGGCTGCGGATGCCACCAGCATCCAGGAGATCAGTGCTAGCGGCGGGACTGCGGTTGCCGCGAATGCCAATGTTATCGTGCTGGTCGGAGCGACCTTCGCCAACACGGGCGCGGTCGAGACCGCCCTCGAGGATGGCGGTGATCGCGAGTTGACCATTGCTGCCGCGGGTGGCAATGCCAACAACGCCTTCGTCGTCGTCTACAGCGACGGGACCGACACCTACGTTGCGGTCGCCTACGCCGCTGCTGAAACCACCGACGACACGGTGTTCGATGCCACCGATCTGACGGTGGTTAATGTTGCGAAGATTGTCGGCAAGACCTCGATTGCCACCGGCGACTTCAGCAACGACAACTTCGATTATGTTGACTGATGAAGCGGCAAAGTTGACCTGACCTGTGTCCCTTCGGCACAGGGCCTGGTTGGATCAGAGAGCCCGGCGGGATAACTCCCACCGGGCTCTCTCTTTGGTTTGACGGGGATGAGGTCGCCGGCTCGACACACGGCGTGGCCGGTACCCGGCATCACTCAAGTCTCAAGAACCACGCCTTCTCGGGGATCTGGGCGGCCGGGGCGCCGGCCGTGAGTGGCATGGTGGCGACCGGGCGATTGCGTCGTCAGCGTCTCCTCGGTGCTTCCTGGTGGTATACGAGGTCTGGGCCTCGGGCAGAAGTTGAAGCCACCGGCTCGGTCGCATAACATGCCTCGCTGCAGGACTTGGGTTGTCTCTCTGAGTCTACTGGGGATCGGCACGCTCATGGCCATTCACCCGACCGCCGTCATTGATCCGAAAGCGGAGATTGACCGCACCGCGGACATCGGCCCGTACGTTTCCATCGAGGGGCCGGTCAGGATCGGGCCGCACTGCCAGGTCAAGGCTCATGCCTTCCTTTCCGGCTGGACGGAACTTGGCGAAGGGACCGAAGTTCATCCGTTCGCTGTGGTCGGGCATCTGCCGCAGGACTTTCACTATGAAGGGCAGCGCAGCTACTGCCGAGTGGGTCGGCGGGTGGTGATTCGTGAAGGGGTCACCGTGCATCGCGGCACGCAGCCGGAGTCGGCCACGATCATCGGTGACGAGTGCTTTCTGATGGCCTACTCCCATGTCGGCCACAACTGCGTTCTGGGCACGGGCACCAAGGTGTACAACCTGACTCTCCTGGCGGGGCATGTTGAGGCGGACGAGCGGGTCATCTTTTCCGCGTCGTCCATGGTTCATCAGTTCACCCGGGTGGGCAAACTGGCTTTCGTCGCCGGGGGTGCGCGGATCACCTGTGATGTGCCGCCCTTCATGACCGCATTTGGGATGAGCACCATTGTCCAGTACAACGTGATCGGGATGAGGAGGGCCGGCTACGACAAGGCGGCGATTGACGAGATTCACGACGCTTTCCGCGTTCTCTACCGGGCGGGCCTGCCCCGGCGCAAGGCCGTCGATCGGCTGGCGGGGATGGTCAAGACCGACGCCGGGCGAGCCCTTCTGGAGTTCATCCGGGTGGACAGCGCCCGGGGCTACTGTGCCGCCGGCTCGGGTCACCGCCGCCGCGGGGAAGCGCCGCCGGTCGTGGCTTGAGAGTCAATCCACGCGGTATGCCAACGGGTCAAACGCCGGTTTCGGGAAAGCCATATCCAGGTTCTTGAGGGTCTTGACCAGCACCTCGGCCACGACCAGGTTGCGGTACCACTTGCGGTTCGCGGGTACGACGTACCACGGGGCCCACTCGGTGCTGGTTTTCTCCAGTACGTCCTCATAGGCCTTCATGTAGTCGGACCAGAGTTTGCGCTCCTCGAGGTCCGCGGCGTTGAATTTCCAATTCTTCCGGGAGTCGTCGAGCCGCGACTGGATCCGGGCCTTCTGCTCCTCAAGGTCGATGTGCAGATAGAACTTGCGGATCACCGTGCCCTCGTCGGCCAGCATTTGCTCGAAGGCGTTGATGTGCTCGAAGCGCCGCGACCAGACCTCCTTGGGCACGAGCTTGTGCACCCGGGCGATGAGCACGTCCTCGTAGTGGCTGCGGTTGAAGATGGTCATCTCGCCCTTGGCCGGCACTTTCAGGTGGACGCGCCAGAGGTAGTCGCGGTCGAGTTCGAAAGGCGTCGGGCCCTTGAAGCTCGCGACCTTGACACCTTGCGGGTTGACGCCGTGGAAGACGTCGCGTATGGTGCCGTCCTTGCCGCCGGTGTCCATGGCCTGCAGGATGATGAGCAGCTTGTGCTTGTGCTCGGCGTAAAGCAACTCCTGAAGGTGGGCCAGTTCGGTACCCAGGTCGGCCAGCCGTTGCCGGCCTTCGGCCTTGCCTCCGTCACAATCGTGGGTCTGGTTCGCGTCCCACTCCTTCAGTTTGATGTGCTCTCCCGGTTTGACGCGGTAGCGATTCATCCTGCTGCTCCCCGGTAACGAAGCCGCCACTTGGTGCACCGCTGACCTGATCCGGTGCCGGGTGTGGCCCAAGCACCGGCGGCCGCTGGGCTGATCTCGGACCGATCCCGGAGATGGTCACAGGGCGGACGCGAGTCACTGAGTTGCGGTGCCGCGGACGGCCGGCTCGCCCTTGGTCGTCGGGGTCATCGCGAAGATCTGGACGCGGCGGTTCTGTTGGCGGGAGGCGGCGCTGGAGTTGGCCGCCACTGGGCGATGCTCGCCCCAGCCGCAAGCCGCCATGTAGTTCGCGTCTCCCTGGGCGCGGAGATAGCGGACCACGCTCAGGGATCGCTCGCAACTCAGCTCGTAGTTGTCGGTCCAGCTGCTCTTGCGGATTGGTTCGCTGTCCGTGTGGCCGAAGACATAGATTTCGGCCCCGGGATACTGGCTCTTGATCGTGGCAGCGACCGCGTTGAGCGTGGTCTTGCCGCCCGGCTTCAGGATCGCTTTGCCGGAGTCGAACAGGACCGTGCCTTCAATCGAGATCATGGCTCCGCCCGGCACGGGGGTCCAACCCTCCGCTACCTTGGTTCCCTTGCTCAGTTCCTGGTTGAGCCGATCGATCTCGGCCTGCATCTGATTGAGCCGGTTGCGGTCCGCAGCCCAACCGTTCCGGACTTCGGCCAGGTCTTTCTGTAATTGAGCGATGCGCTCAGCGGCGGCGGCCGCATGCTGGTCAACGACGGGCTCGGTCTTCGCCTTTGGGTCATTGCAGCCCGCGCCCGCGATGAGCAGGCCGAGGGTACCAGCCAACAGCTGGCACTCCATCTTGCGAAACATGATGATCCTCCTTTGGCTGATCACGCCTGCTCCCCCGGTGCGTCGTCGGAAATGGAGCGGCGGATCTTCTCGTCGATACGTTTCTCGCGTTCGGCCAACTCGGCGGCCATACGTTGTTGATCTTGGGCATGACGCTGGGCTTGCTGGGCCTGCTTCAGTTCCTTGAAGTCGCGCCATACGGTGTACAGCTTGCCGACGCCCCACCAGCCGATGATCGCGCACACTGCGGTGATCAGGATGAGCCACAGGACGCCGACGTCTTTGTACTCGTGGAAGAACCACACATTGGCCGTCAGCCCCAGGTTCTTGAAGACCACCAGGGCAATCAGCAGGACGCTGATGGCCGTCGCGCCGAATTTAACGTAGACCTTGACACGTTGGAGGGCAAGGGTCATGGCGAACATGATAACACGGCCGGTTTCACTCGAACAGCCAGCGGATTCGCAGGTGCTTGAGGAGGGTATCCTGGAAGATCAAGGCGATGAAGAAGCCCAGGGCCAGCCACGGGCCGTATGGCAGGGCCCGGGCCTGACGGCGGATGGCGATGACCACCAGGGCCAGCAACGCCAGCGGGGCGGCCAGGAAGAAGCCGAGGAAGACCACTGGCCATCCGGCGACGGCGCCCGCGGCGGCCATGATATGAACGTCGCCCATCCCCAGGGCTTCCTTGCCGAAGGCCAGGGTGAAGAAGATCCGCGACAGCCAGCCGATCGCCCCGCCGATCACCCATCCCACCAGGCCGGTCGCCAGGCCCCACAGCGGTTGCCACTGCCCGATCGGTTGCCAGTGGAGCAACTGGAAAACTCGGGATTGCGAATCGCGGCCGCCGGAGAACCAGGTTGCCGTGAGGGCCAGCAGTCCCAGGAGGATGGCCGGTCCGAGCAGGCGCAATTCGTCGATGGCCATGGCCCGGGCGCTCGGGGCCTCGCCCCAAATGGCGTCCACGATCTCGGAGTCGGCCTCTGGCTGCGGGTGGCTGGCGGCCAAGCTCAGGCCGACAAAGCACGCCAGCACCCCGAGGACTAGGTGGAGCACGCTCGCTTGAAGCATGGGCTGGAGCAGACGCCCGATCCAGGGCCAGTCGCCCATCTGGGCCAGCCTGGTCTTGAACGCTGTGGAGGGCTCCATGAGCATCAAGACGACGTAGGCCACCAGGAGGCCGGTCAACGGAATCAGCCCGAGCCACCGGTAGTTGCCGGACGTGGGGAGAGGCTGGGCCGTACCCTGGGCGGGACGCGGCGGCACATCCTG
This sequence comes from Phycisphaerae bacterium, assembly GCA_018003015.1. Taxonomy (NCBI): domain Bacteria; kingdom Pseudomonadati; phylum Planctomycetota; class Phycisphaerae; species Phycisphaerae bacterium. The sequence goes on from JAGNEZ010000011.1 coordinate 74,796, forward strand.
CACCGGCAACGGCGCCTGATCCTGGCCTTGAGGCTGGCTCTCCTCCAATACACCCTTCTCAAGAGGGGGCCCGGCGAGGTCCGAGGGGATGTCCCGGAGGGGAGTCGGTGGCTCCGCCTGGGTGGCGTCCACGTGTTCCTCCGCGACATCCAAGTGTCTTCCACGAAGGTAGATGAACCAGCCGATCGCCAGTCCGACCGCGACCGCGAGGGCCATGGCCGCCTGGCTGGTCTCCGGTCGTATCCATCCTCCTTGGCCGCCCAGATCGAAGTCCGTAGCCCCGGGATACGGCTGGCTGGCTCGAGGCGTCCAGAAGGCGTGGCCGAGAATGCCGACGAGCGAGACCAGCCAGGTCAGGTTGATGTCCACGATGTAGCTTTCGAGGTCCATCACGGACAGAGCGATGAGCCCTGCCGCGAGTACCAGGTGAGCGATGAGCAACGGCCAGTCGGCGCTGACTTCACCCACGCCCTCGCGCAAGCTGGTGACAAAGAAGGCGTCGTAGATGATCAGGAATGCCAGGGCGGTGGCCAATTCGACCAGTGGATACTGCAGTGAGATGGGGCGATGGCAGTGCCGGCAACGGCTGCGAAGGAGTATGTAGCTGAGGACCGGGATGTTGTCCCGCCAGCGAATCGGGTGCTCACAGCTGGGGCAGAATGAGCGGGATGGGTGGCGTGTGGAGATGCCTCTCGGCCAACGGTAGATGACCACATTCAGAAAGCTGCCGATGCATCCACCGACGGAGAGGACGAGCACCGAACAGTACAGGGTGAAATCCATTGCCAGACACCAGGATCGCCGTCTGAACCTCCAGGGTCGCGGAGCCTGCCGGTGTGCACAGCCATGCGCAACCCGGCGGTTCCCCACAGAACCTGAATCCGTGGATCGTGGTCGTCCTCGGTCCTGAGGGCCGCGACGCCGGAATCAGTCGTACGAGAGCACGCAGTGCAAGGGCCACTTGGCCAGTTTCTTGCGCCCCGCCAGGTCCGCCAGCTCGATCAGCACTGCGACGCCGACGATATCGCCGCCGAGTTGTTCGACCAGGTCGCAGCAGGCTCTCATCGTTCCGCCGGTGGCCAACAGGTCGTCCATCAGCAGAACCCGCTGACCTCGCTCGACGGCATCGGCGTGGATCTCGAGTTTGTCCTGGCCGTACTCCAGGTCGTAACTCATGCTCCGCTTGGCCGCGGGTAGCTTGCCCGGCTTGCGGATGGGGACGAATCCGGCCGACAGGTTGCGGGCTACGGCTGTCCCGAAGATGAACCCTCGCGACTCTGCCCCGACCACGATATCGACATGCTTGTCCCGGAACGGCTGGGTCATGAACTCGACGGCCAGGGACAAGGCTCCCGGATTACGGAGAAGGGGCGTGATGTCGCGGAACAGAATGCCCGGCTTGGGGAAGTCGGGGATATCGCGAATGAATCGGCACAGCTCAAGGCTGCCCGGCGTGGTGGTATGCGCGGCCATTGGTCCTCTCCAACAGGGTTCGTTGCGCCACCAGGCGCCACGCGTGAGGGGGCGATCTTAGATCATGCCCACGGCATCCGCAAGGCGGTTCGCCGGAAGCCAAGAGGTGCGCTCCCGGAATGCTCCTGAAGGCGCAGGTTCGCCCCGGCGCGGGGATCGGCCGGCCGGGGCTTGATGAGAACCTTGTTCTTCTTGGAGGGGATCTGGGGGAAAGCGGCCGGGGTGGCGGCCAGGGCACACCGCCCCGGCGAGTAAACTCAAACCTCGACCAGGACGGCGTTGCCGTCGGAGATGTCGCTCCCGCTGAGCCGGCTGACGCGGCTGTCATTGAAGGACGACGATAGGGCGGGCCGGACGACATCGACTGACCGGAACGTCTTGTAGACCTCGCCGCACTGCCTGCAGTACAACACCTTTCCGCGCCGGCTGGCTGTGATCACCCGAGGATGCTCACAATGTGGACATTGAATATACAGAGGCACAAGAATCCTACCTTCCTCGCTCAGAACCCGCTCACGACACCGGTCTTCCACTCGGTCGCCCCCGCTGCGGCCAGCGGGTCGCTCAGGCGGGCTCGCTCTCGGAGCCTACATCCCATTTGACACCGACCGGCAGCCGAGGTTGCAGTCCTCCGTCCGATTTCGCCGACAGCCCTTGATCGACTGTAAAACGTTTTTCTGCAAGTACTTATGTTGAATGAGGTTGTCGCCGCCCGGGCTGCAGATGCTGGAATTCCGCCAAGCTCAGGAACGACAATCGGTTGCGAAAGCCGCCGCCTTACGTCAAGGGGATGCGTCCGATAATGACACACTTCGGTGCTCAGGAGCCGGAAAGGAGCGGCGCCGAGCCCTTCGGCAATAGGGTACACGAGCTGGTGCGGCGGGGTGGGTCTGACGGCTAGGTGCTTTCGATTTCGTTGACTGCCCTACCAGAGCCTGGCAACCCAGGTCAGCCCTTCCGCGATACGCTGGTGGACCAATTCCCAGAACACGGCGCCGAGGGCGATCATTCCGGCCGTGATGATGTGCCCGGCCAGGATGAGAGCCCCGTCGTCCTCCAACAGTCCGATGCCATAGATCAGGATGGGCACGATGAACGCCCAGTTGGATGCCGGGATCGGTATCGGGAAGGCCAGACCGATGCCCTGCAGGATCAGTCCGATGCCTACCAGCGTCCAGAACGGCCCGCGCGCGAACCAGACCAGTCGGGGCCGGATGAGTCGCTCCAGGCCGTGGGTCCAGCGGGTCACCTTGCGGCCGATCCAATCGATGGTTGACATGGCGACCACCCGTCGGCGGAGCCGTCGTGGCAGCCAAGGCCGGTCCTTGCCGGCCACCATCTGGATGCCCAGGAACGCAATGGCCAGGCCGAAGGGGAGAGACAGGCCGGTGAATGGGATGGCTACCAGAGCCAGGAACGCGGTCAGGAAGCCGAAGCCGGCGTGGGCGGTTCGATCGATGATATCGCCGAGGGTCAAGTTCGAGCGGGTCTTGGGCTGGCCAGCGGGAGGGGGCGGGTCCGCGTTGAGTTGGGGCGCCCCCGGTGGATCCGCCAGGGGATGGGCCTGCTGACACAGGGAGGTGAGGATTGAGGACAAACGCAGTTGGCTGGCCATGACGAGCGAGTGTAGTCGTGGGACGGCTGCGTGGGAAGGTACGCGGATCAAGGGCAGTGCGGGTGCGGTACGGCAGGCGGCCGGGGCGAGAGACCCTCATCCCCCGAAAACCGCGACGGGCGCGCTGATGCGTGCTCGCACTCGGTCGGCGATGGTGTTCAACTCCGCATCGGGCAGGGGGCTGACGTACGGCTCGGCGGTCTGGCGGGCGACGGTGTAGATCTGAATGAGCGAGAAGCGACCGCCCTGGTCGAGGATGGTTTTTAGCCGGTCGGCGAAGGCCTCGATTTCAGTTGCGGGCGGGGCTTGGCCGTGGATCCTCATCCACAGCGACTGGATCACCACGGGGCGAGCGCGGGCGGCGTCGCGGATATTGTCCAGAATGGTCTGCAGCGGCACGCTGGCCCGGTTGATCAATCGGAAGCGTTCGTCGGTTCCGGCGTCGAGCTTGGCCCAGATTTCGCCGTTGTTGGCGTCGAGGATCGCCAGGGCTTCCCTGACCCGCGGTTTGTTGAGATAAGCCGCGTCCGTAATGACCCGCAACTTGACGTCATCGAGGCCGTGACGTCCGCGAAGGCCGGCGGCGAGTTCCAACGCTTCGAGGAACACCGGCGAGGCGGTCGGCTCGCCGTCGCCGGAGAAAGCGATGTCCCGAATCGACCGGTGCGAGTTGGGCGTAGTTGCCAGGGGGCCGCCTGAGAAAAGCTCGCCGCCGACGGCCGATTGGATCATCTGATCGAGTTCCTGGCTCAACCGGTCGAGGTCCACCTTGCGAACGGCCGGGGGAACGGATCGGTCCACCTGGCAGTAGACGCAGTCGAAGTTGCAGGCCTTGTCTGGGTTGAGGTTGATCCCGATGGACAGCCCGCCGCTTCGGCGACTGATCACCGGGTAGACGTACAGGTTGGCACTCCAGTGGCGGGAGTGATCGGCGAACAGATGGTTCAGCGACGTCGGGGGCTGATCCGGGCTCACTTCTTGCTTCTCACTTCCGATCCCCGGCCACCCATCGCCCGGATCACCCGCGTCATCTGGGGCTTTGATCGAGTCTCGTCGTCCGTTCAGCGTGAGGTCGGCTGATAGGGTTTCTCGTAGCTCTTGTCGTCCACGCCGCGGATCACGACGTTGTTGTACTGGAGCAGCGTGCCCTTCTGTTTCTCCAGGTTACTGAGGGCGATGTTGTAGTTTGCCAGAACCTGGAGCAGGCTATCGCGGGTACTGGCCAAGGTCTCATGGGCGTCGAGTTCGACCTGCAAGGAGGGGGGGTCGAGCTTCTCCTGCCGGGCTCGGGTGGCTCTCAGCTGGTCGAGGGACGCCTCGGCCGCCCGCAGGCTTGGCCCGATCTGCTCGTAGCCGGTGTTCAGGTCGCGGACTGCCTGTCGGACCTCGCGGATGGCGTTCTCGATCTGGGCCCGGTGGCTGGTGATGGCCTGAGCCTGCTGGAGCCGCGCCCGGCGCAAAGCCGCCTCCGGGCCACGGTCGCCGATCGGATACTCAAACTCCAGGCCGACCACGTACTCGTTGAAGCGGTTGTCCCACATCTGGCTGAACGCCCCATGGGCATCCGAGCCCATACCGTCGATCAAGTAGCGGAAGATGACGTCCAGCTTGGGCAAGGCCTGGTTCTTGGCGACGCCGATGGCCAGCTGAGCTTGCTCGATGGCGTGCTTGGCCTGGTGCAGTTCCGACCGGTAGGTCAGCGCCGCGGCCACCTCGCCGAGTTCGTCAACCACGATCGGCTCGAGTGACATGGTATCGACCGGGATCACTTCGTAGTCTTCGGCGAGGTTCATCTCCGGATCATTCATCAGGGCGAGCAATGCGGTCTCGGCGTTCTTGACGTCGTTGCAGCGGCGAATGAAGTCAGCCCGTCGCTGCTCGATGCGGCTGGTGGTGAGGTTGAGTTGAACGCCGTAGACGTCGTAGCCTGCCGCCTTGCGCTGTTCGAGCCGCTGCAGAATCAGCTCCAGGTTGGTCAGGAGCCGGGCGGAGATGGCGACTCGCCGGCGGGCCTGGGCCAGTGTCCAGTAGGCCTGCTCGGTGTTGTGAATCGCGTCGATGATGTCCTTCCGGAGCTTCTCGATGCTGATCGCCCGGTCCAGCTTGCGGATTTCGATCTGCGACCGGTTCACGTCCAGTCCGAAGCCCTTGAGGAACGGCTGGCGAAACTCGACCGCGAAATCGTCGGCGTAAGACGGGTTGAGTGTCTGGTAGGTCAGGTTGGTCCAGGTTCGCGACAGGGCATAGCTGACCTGAATCTGCGTGCCGGTAGACAGCAGTTTCTTGACACCGGTCTCGAAATCGCGCTGGTCGCTCTGGCTGCTCACCAGAGCGGAACTGGTCGGCCGGTCGAGGCGGCTGTAGTTGGTCTTGCCGAAGTAGACCGCGTCGAACTGAGCTTCGGCCTCGACGATCTTGGTCGTCTCGATGGCCGGGTCATAGGCCCGAACTTGGATGGCGTAGTTGCTCTGCAGGGTCCGGCGGATGACGTCCGCCAAGCGGAGCTCGACCTGCTTGGGCCGGCGGATCACCCCGGACTTGGCCAGGATGTTGTCGTGGAACCGGGCGTAGAGGGTGTTGATTTCCCGTTCCTCGCGCTGGCGGTCCTCAGCACTGAGCACACGCTGAGCGAGCAGACCGAGCTCCTTGTCCTTCTCCTGGTTGAGGACGGTCTCGATGGCGGTCGGATCAGGGATCTGGAAGCTGATTTCGGCCCCGGCCTTGGCGGGCCGGGTGTCGGCGGGCTTGACCGGGCGAGAGGGGAGGTCTTGCGGCTGAGCCGCCGGGCCGGTGTCCTGGGCCAGTTGGGCGGAGGTGGTGCCATCGCCCCGGTGAAGGTTTGCGTAGCGGCGGCCCGCTCCGACCTGGGAGACGCCGCTGCCCATTTGGGGAGTGGAATCACAAGCCAGCGCCGCAACGAGAACCGCGGCGGCAAGCCATCCGGTGTGCCGAGAATGCTGCCATGCCATGCCCGGCATTCTAGTTGGGTGGTGGCCGGTGTCAAACCATCGGAAGGCTGGCCTCGGACGCAAATCCGGGTAACATAGGCTGGACTTTGAGGGATCCTTGTGAGGTGAGGCTACCCCGTGCCTGAACGCCAAGGTCAGGAAGGCTACTATCGCTTCTGCCCGGGCGAAGAGCGTTTCAAGCTCTCCGACGCGGTCTGTCGTGGTCGTCGCCGGGGCCACTATCCCAAGTGCAAGGGCTGTCAGTTCAACGAGGATGAACGTGTCGGCGGTCCGCGGGCGTCGACAGCTGCGACGGGTGCTGCCGCACTTCCGTCGCCGCCCCCCTCAGCTGCCGCCGCTCCGACCGCTCGTCCGGCCTCTCCGAAACGCGACCAGATCGAGACGCTGTTCAAAGCCAATGACATCCGCGGGGTCTATCCCGATCCGCTCAGTGCCGAGTCGGCCTGGCGGATCGGCATGGCCATCGCCCAGTTCCTTCGTTCCGAGCTTCGAGGCTATGATCGCGGGCGGCCGGACAAATCCACGGTCATCGTCGGCCGGGACATGCGCAGGAGCTCTCCGGACTTGGCCGAGGCCCTCATCGGTGGCCTGCAGGCGGGTGGGGCGGCGGTGATCGATATTGGCATGGTTGACACCCCGCAGCTCTACTTTGCCGTCAACCGGCTGGTCTGCTGCGGCGGGGTCCAGGTTACGGCGAGTCATAACCCCGGCAACTACAATGGTTTCAAGATTTGCGGGCAGAAGGCTCGGCCGGTCAGCGCCGACACCGGTCTGAGCAAAATCGGCAAGATCGCCAAGAATACACTGCGCCACTCCGGCACCGCCCAGGCCGGCCGGGAGGCGCGCGACCTCACCTCTGACTACAAGGCTTTCGTGCGGGCGTTTCTGAAAGAGGAGGGTCACCTGGTGAATGGTGACCGGCCGTTCCAGGTCGTGGTTGATGCCTCCAATGGCATGGCCGGCCGCTGGTTTCCGGTTCTGTTCGGCGATATCGACTGGCTGGAGGTCGTTCCGCTGAACTTCGAGCATAACGGCGAGTTCGTGCACGAGCCCGACCCGATCGATGAAGCCAACCTGGCCCAGCTTCGGGATCGCATGGTTCGCTCCAAGGCCGATCTGGGCATCTGTTTCGACGGTGACGCCGACCGCTGCATCCTGGTGGACGGCCAGGGCAACCCGGTGCGCGGCGACCTGGTGACCGCCCTCCTGGCCCCGTATTTCCTTCGCGAGTTTCCCAACTCGACGGTGGTGTACGATGTGCGCTCCTCGCGGGTGGTGCCCGAGGAGATCCGCAAAGGCGGGGGACAGCCGCGGCGCGAACGCTGCGGCCACGCCTTCGTGAAGAAGACCCTGGCCGACACCCGAGGTGCGTTCGCCGGCGAGCTGAGCGGGCACTACTATTTCCGAGAGAACTTCTTCTGCGATTCGGCGATGATCGCGTTCGCCGAGGTTCTGAACCTGCTGAACCTGACCGGGCAACCGCTCGGCGAACTGATCGCTCCGCTTCGTCGTTACGCCAGCTCCGGGCAGATCACCTTCCGCTGTCAGGATCCAAAAGCCACCTTCAAGCACCTGGCGCGCGAATATGCCGACGCCGAGATCGACTACCTCGACGGCATCACCGTTCAGTATGAGGACTGGTGGTTCAACGTGCGCCAGACCATTACCCTGGACGAACCCGTGGTCCGCGTGAGCGTGGAGACTTTCGGCCAGAAAGCCCTGGATGCGCGAATCGAAGAGGTCTGTCGGAAGATGGAGGAAGCGGGCAACGCGAGATTGAGCTAATGTCCACCTTCGACGACATCACCCGTCACCGTCGCCTCACGTGCGGCATCGATCTGGTCGTGCAGCCGCTGCCCGGGCGCCCGGTCGCGGCCTTGGAGATCCGCCTGCCTGCGGGTTTCGCCTTCGAGCGGACCGAGTATCTCGGCGTCGCCCATGTGCTGAACGAGGCTATTACCAAGGGCACGGCCAAGCGCGACGCCCGCGGGGTCAACGACGCCTTCGATGCCATCGGGGCAAGCCACGATTCGTATGCCGGCCGGGAGACGGTGGGCTTCGCCAGTCTCTGCCTGCCGGAGTTCGTCGAGCAGGTGATCACCCTGTACGCCGAAATCCTGCGCACGCCGACGTTTCCGGAGGAAGCTTGCACGGTGGCCGTGAATCTCGCCCGCCAGTCGCTGGCCGCCCTCAAGGACGACCCGGACGAACTGGTCCGCAAGTTGATCTGCCGGCAGGCCTACGGCGAACCGCTGGGGCGTCATGCGCTGGGCGATGAGGAGAGCCTGGGGCGAATCGGTCGCCAGCAGATCGTCGCCCACTGGCGCCGGCTGTTCTCCTCCCGGCGGATGCAGGTCGCGGTGGCCGGTGCGGTTGACTCCGAGCGCGTGGCCGACCTCTTCGAGCGCGAGTTCACGGGATTCAGCCCGGTCGAGGGAGAGGGCGAGGCGGCGTCGCCCTCGCTGCGGTTCAATCCCGGCCGATCGCACCACCACAAGGAACTCGAGCAGGAGCACGTGGCCATCTGCTTCCCGGGCCCGGCGGTCACCGATGCCGATTTTCCGGTGGAGCTGGTGCTGGTCGGCGTACTGTCCGGAGGCATGAGCGGGCGGCTGTTCACCGAGGTTCGGGAGAAGCAGGGCCTGGTGTACTGGGTCGGTGCGTGGTCCGATCACCCCCGGACCGGCGGCATGCTCCACGTCGGCGCCTCCACGACGCCCGAACGTCTGGACCAGACTTACGCCACGTTGCTTCGCGAGATCAATCGGCTCAGCGAGGACCTGACCGAAGAGGAGGTCCAGCGAGCCATCACCGGCCTGGTGGCCCAGGTGCGCACCCGCGGGGACGTGACCCGCTCACGAGCCAGCCGCCTGTCCGACGACCTCTTCTTCCATGGTCGCCCCATCCCCATCACCGAGAAGCTCGCCCGCATCCAGGCAGTGACCGTATCGGATATTCGCGGTTTTCTCGCTCGCCATCCGCGTGATCGCCTGAGCGTGGTCACGCTGGGGCCGAGGGAACTGGCTGGGTAGAAACGGAGTCACATCAAGGCGAGCCCGACGCAGCCCAGTCATGAGGTGAGGAAGCCGCCATGAAATGAAGAAGGCAGCCTATGGCCCCCTTGGGGGGTGGCCGAGAGGCTGCCTTCCTCATCGCTGCACCATGAGGCTGCGGCCTGTGGGGGTCGGGCCTCGTGGCGCGGATCTCGTCGTCAACGGGTGCCGATCAGGGCACGCAGTTGGGCTTCGACTCCTGAGTCCATGGGATCGCGGGTCCGGTCACACAGTACAGGAACGCCGCGAAATCCAGCGTATCGACGTCGGTATCCTTGTCGCGGTCCACACATCTGCACTCGTGGCTCGTGGCCACACCACCCTGGCCGGTGAAACAGAGCTGGAACGTGGCGAAGTCAATCTGGTCCACGTCGCCGTCGCCGTCGTTGTCGGCGAACGGTTTGTTGCAGGCCACGCCGATGGTCCCATAGAACTGGACCTCGCCAAACTGCATCGAGTTGGCTGCCACGGCATCTCTCACGCTGGTGAACACCATGCGGTAAGCCTTGTAATCCGCCGTGTTTTCGAACTCGACGATCGACCCGGCGGACTGCCGCGCGGTCGGCAGCGTCATGGTGCCCGAGGAGATCAGCGTCCAGTTCTCGAGGTCCCCGTGGCCGTTGTCGGCGGAGACGATCGTGTCGTTGGTGCCGTAGAGTGCCCAGCCGGCGGGGTCCCGCTCCGGGGCGTCATTGGCGGTGATGAACTTGAACGAGGTCACGACGGTGGATCCGACGGACGGCTGGACGATGAACCCGGAGTTGTTCTCGCCGAAATTGAGGTACTTGGCCGGGGTCGTCCGATCGATGGCGTTTGCGGGGCTTTCGGCCGCCGGGTAGGAGCTGGACGGTACGACATCGGCGTCGATGGCCAGGACCGGGCTGCCGGCGACGAGCACGTTGGTGCCGGCTCCGTCCGGCTGGGTGAACAGGGCCACCTCGGCGATCTGCATGGAATTGGTTGCCGCCGCGTCCTTGAGCGTTGGGAAGAGCAGTTTGTACGACGCGTAGCTGGCCGCATTGTCAAAGCTGACGGGCGCTCCGGCGGTGAACCGGGTGTCTGGAAGAGCCAGCGGGCCCTCTGCGATCAGGGTCCAGTTCTCGGCGTTACCGAGGCTGTTGTTCGTACTGACGATCGCGTCGTTCGTTCCATACAGCGCGAACGAGGCGGGATCGCGCTGGGCCCAGTCGTTGGCCGTGGTGAGCACCAGGCTCCGAACTGCCGACGGCCCGCCACTGGGTGTGACGATGAGGCCGGAGTTGCTCATGGCGAAGTTCAGGTACTTCGTGCCGGTATTGTTGTCAAAGGCCTTGGGAGGATCCTCATTGGCAGGATAGTTGCTGCCACTGCTGTCAGGATCGAGGTCAAGCGCGATGATGAAGTCGCCCGGGCTCAGCAGCTGATCCGGCATCTGGCTGATGATGGTGCCAAAGAGCTGGACTTCGGCCATCTGCATGGAGATCGCGGTCGAGGCATCGCGGAGATTCGTGAACAGCATGCGATAGGACGTGTATGCCGTCGTGTTGGTGAAGGCGACGACCGGGCCTTCGGTCAAGCGCTCGGCCGGAAGGTCCACAGTTCCGGAAGCGATGGCCGTCCAGCTCTCTTGGTCGCCGGCGCTGTTATCGGCACTGACGATCGGTTCGACCGTTCCGTAGAGCGTCCATTCGGCGGGGTCGTTCTCCGGGGCGGTGTCGGCGGTGGTGATCTTGAACGAGGTCGCAATGCTCAGCCCGGCGGAGGGCGTTGCGATAAAGCCCGAATTGACGCCGCCGGTATTCGTGTACTGGGTGAGTGTGCTGCCATCGATGGCTTGCGGCGGCGCGACGGCGGCCGCGTAGGCCGATTCGGACCTCAAGTCGGGATCGACGGCCAGAACGACGCCGCCACTGGCCAGGACATTGGATCCGGTTCCGTCAGTCGACTCGTACATCGCGACTTCCGAGATCTGCATCGAGTTCGCCGTGACCGCAACCCCGTTGACATCCATGTCCCTGACGGTCGGGAAAAGCACCTTGTACGAGGTGTAGGCAGTCGCGTTGGTGAAGCTGACCACCGGTCCCCACGTGAAGTTGGTTAACGGCAGCGAGAGCTCGGCTGCCGCAATCAACGTCCAGTTCTCTGCAGAGCCCGCGCTGTTGTCCGTGCTGGTGATAGGGTCGTTCGTGCCGTAGATCTCGTAGGAGGCTGGGTTGCGCTCCGCGTAGTCCAGGACGTCATTGGCGGTGCAAATCGCCATGCTCTGCACGGCGGTGGCGCCGCGCGCCGGCGTGACGATGAAGCCCGACTTGTCTCGGCCAAAGTTAAGGTACTTCGAACTCGGCATGCCGTCGAGGATGTTGGCGGGGTTCTCAGAGGGAACCGGGTACGAACTGGCCGAGTTGTCATCGACGGCCAGGACGACGCCGCCTTCGCTGAGAATGTTGGGGCTGGTGCCGTCAGTCGTCTCGTACAGAGCCACTTCGGCGACCTGCATCGAGTTGGCGGCCGCGGCGTTCTTGACCGTGGGGAAGAGCACTTTGTATGCGGTATAGGCGGTCGTATTGGTGAATCCCACGACCGGGGCGGCCGTCTGTCGCTCCACGGGGAGCGCGAGCGAGCCCGAGGCGATGAGCGTCCAAGTCTCACCCCTGCCGTCGCTGTTGTTGGCACTGACGATCGGCTCATTCGTGCCGTAGATCTCGTACGTCGCCGGATCGCGTTCCTCGGCGTCGTTGGCCGTGGTGAGCATCATACTCTGCACGGTCGAGGAACCGTGTGCCGGTATGACGATGAAGCCCGAGTATTCCTCGCCAAAGTTCAGATACTTCGTGTCAACAGCCCCGTCGAGGATCATCGCCGGGCGCTCGTCGTTGCCCCCCGTCGGGTAACTGCTCTCGGAGACGAGGTCGGTGTCGATGGCGATGATGAAGTCACCCAGGGTGAGAAGGGCGTCCTCGGCGCGGAGGCCGGGTACGCAGATCAGCACGACGGCCAGGCTGACAACCATGGCCTGCAGGGTCAGAGCGCCGGATGGCGCACGGCTGGAGACTCCAAGCGGGTGGCGAATCAATCGTCCCCAACCGGCTGTCGGCTGGGTCTGACTGCCACGGTGTTCCGGGGATGGGCGCTTCGATAAGGTGCACATTTCCTTCGTCCTCCGAGCAACAATGAAAAAGCAAGGCTTCGCAGACAGGCCTGCCCGGCTACGTTACCGGGTTGTTCCCCCATTGTAACGTGATTGCACCGCCGCGCCAATCCCGGTTTGCGATCCCTTTCGGTCCTTCGGTTTCAAGCCCCCCCACCGGGTATGCCATGGGTGCGATTATGAGTCCTTTGCCTTTTATGATGTCGAGGGCTCGGGTCGCGGAACGCACCAGCGGTGGCCCCGCGTAGACGACTTCACGCCGCCCGTCCCACTCCCCGCCGTGGGGCGGGTTTCGTCGGCGTGCCGATTCGCTCGATTCGGGTGGCGGGTCGCACGATCGGTTCGCCTTGCCTGTCCTCGGATCACGGGAGTTACACCGACGCAACGATGCTGTGCGTGCGCTCCGGCAGGGGCGTCATCTTCATGTTGCCTTAAGGTTGACAAAGGGATAATTAGCGTTTCTTGCGCGAGCACTACGGGAGCACGACCCTCGTCGTTCCGTGGCTGATCGCGCGACCGAGGGCTCGACCGTCCGGTGATGAGGTGGTGTCGCCGGCTTGGAGGCAACGAGACAGAGAGGACGGGCGTCATGTCTTTCATGCGCAAGAGCATCGCCATCGCGGCTCTCACAGCGATTGTCGGGATCGCGGCCTTCTTCGCCGGACCGGGCATGGGTTGGGGTTCTGGAGATGGCGACCGCGGAGGTGACGATGATGTGAAGACGTCAACCTCGCCGTCGGATTTCAGAGCCAGCGTGGTGATCAATGAGATCTTCTACAACGCCCCGGAAGATCAGGACGATGTGCAATGGGTCGAACTCCACAACACCGGAAGCCAGACCATCGATCTGAGCTCGTGGATGCTGGACAAGGGCGAGGTTTATGTCTTCCCTGATGGGGCCACGATCCAGGCGAACGGATATCTTGTGGTTGCGCTGAATCCCACCGCGTTCCAGGAGAGCTACGGCATGCCCGCGCTGGGCCCGTTGAAGCGGCCACTGAAGCGGGGTAGTGAGAAGCTCGAACTCACCGACGCGAAAGAGAAGCGGATTGACAAGGTCCGGTACAAGGATCGTGATCCGTGGCCGGTGAGTCCGGATGCCTACTCCTCGTCGCTGGAGCGAATCTGCCCGACAGCATCGGGTGAAGATGCGGAGAACTGGGCGGCGTCACCTCTGCCGGCAGAGACCCCGAAGCCGAGCGGTACGCCCGGAAAGCAAAACGCGAGCTTCTCGGCCACGCTTCCTCCGGTGATCCGCATCGTCGGTGACCGGCCGGACGATCTCCAGCCGGACCAGCCTCTGCGTGTCGAAGCGGAGGTCAGAGGCGACCGACTGCGCGAGGTCAACCTCCTGTATCGGGTTGTGACCGAAGGAGTGGAAGGGCAGGAATCGGCGGTTCCGATGGTCAAGGACGCGGCCGGCGGGCGCTACCAGGGTTCGATTCCTGGCCAGAAACCGGGCACCTTGCTCAGGTACCGGGTCAAGGCCGTGGCCGAAAGCGGGGCCCTACGCGTGTGCCCGGCCGAAGGCGACCTGCGTCCGACCCTGTCCGTCTACGTTCATGAGAAGTGGGAATCAGCCAGGATTCCTTTCGGCTTCATCCTCCACGTGGGCGGTGGGCAAGCCAGAGTCCCGGCCGCTCCCGCATCACGAGAACGTCGTCCCGGCGGGCCGGCCGGATTTGGGGGGCCGGGTGGATTCGGAGGGCCGGGTGGCCCGGGCGGATTCTTCGGTGGACCGCCAGGCTTTGGCCGCAGGGAGGCCGAGACGCCCCGGCCGCCGCGAGGAACGTCCGCCTTCGTCTATGTGGACCACCAGACCGGCAAGACGACGCTCTTCGACCACATCAATGTCATCCAGCGCGAAGGCGGATTCGGTCCACGAGGAGGAGATGACCGCGGGTACAAGGTTTTCTTTCACAAAGACCGCACGCTCAACGGCATGAGTGCCGTCAATGTCGTCTATGAGGGTAGCGAGCGATTCCTTCTGGCCGAGGCTCTGGCCTACGACGTGTACCGGAGGGCGGGCAACGCGGCCTGCCTGACCGAGTTCGTGCGCCTGTGGGTCGATGGTCGCATGGTCGGCTATCATCTGATGGTCGAGCGGCCCAACCGCTCTTTCCTGCGGCGGAACAAGGTCGACGACGCTGGCAACCTCTACAAGTTGACTTGGCTGGGTCGAGGCGTGGTCGAGCAGCACGAGAAAAAGACGAACACCCGAAGCGGCCACGACGATCTTGTCGCTCTCGTCGAGCAGCTCGAGAAAACAAAGGGCGACGAGCAGTGGCAGTTAATTCAGCAGCATTTCAATGTCGATCAGGTCGCAACCTACTTTGCCGTCAACATGGTCCTCTCCCACTGGGACGGCTTCTTCAATAATCATTTCGTCTACCACGACACCGAAGGAACTAAGAAGTGGGAAATGTATCCCTGGGACCAGGACAAGACCTGGGGTTACTACGACGGAATCCCGCCGGACCAGGTGTTCTTCGACATGCCGCTGACCTTCGGCATGGAGGGTGCCCGACCACCGGAAAGTCGCGAACAGTCCGGCCCCGCCGGCGGTTTCGGCCCGTTTGGCGGAGGGCCATTTGGCGGCGGTCCGCCGGGCTTTGGTCCATTCGGCGGCGGACCTCCCCAAAGAGGCATGCAATGGTGGAGACCGGGCGGCTACTTCTCCAGGCCGTTGCTGGCCAACCCTCGGTTCCGCAAACTCTTCCTGGCGCGTATCCGCGATATCCTGGACACGATCTACACTCAGGAGACGTACTTTCCACTCATTGACGCGATGGCCGATCAGCTCAAGCAGGATGTCAGGTTGCGTGCGACGGCCACGGGCGACGCTCCCGAGGCTGCCGAGCAGCGGCTGACACAGAACGTCCAGATGCTCCGCGCCCACGTGGTCAAGCGCCGGCAGTTCCTGCTGGAGCAAGACGAGTTGCGTCTGCCGAGGGAAGGGACCGCATCCGCACCGGCGGCGGGGGCAAGTGACCCCTCGGCTCGTTGACGAATATCGCCCGTTGGGACTGCCCCGGTCGCCCGCCGACGCCGGGGGTGACCTGCAGAGTCGTCGTGAAGAGTTGAGGAAGCAGGCCGTTCAGGTACTGCCGCCAGTTGATCCAGGTATGGCCGCCGCCGGAGGTGGCCATGTCGAGCTTGAAGCCGTGGCGAGCAAGGGTGTCAGCCAGGGCCTTGGCGCCGTTCAGGGCGAAGTCCTTCTCGCCGACGCGGATCCAAAGGAGCTTCACTGACCGATTGACCTGCTCAGCCTTCTTCAGGAAGTCGGCGTTCTGGTTCTCCCAGGTCTCGGCGTCGCGCCAGATACCGGCACTGAAGATCGCGACGTAGGCGAACTGATCGGGGTGGACGATGAGGACTCGCAGCGTCTGGCCCCCGCCCATGGAGAGGCCGGCGAGGGCCCGGTGCTCGCGGTCGGCCAGGACTCGGAACTGCTTCTCCACGCAGGGGACGATTTCCTTCATCAGTTCGTTGGTGAAGCGGTCCTGAAGGGCAGTCATCACTTCAGGTGACGGTGGCGTGCCTGGGGAGAAGCCTGGGATGTTCGTCGGTGGGGGCAGGCTGCCGTTGGGCATGACGATAATCAGTCGCTTGGCCTTGCCCGCGGCGATCAGGTTGTCGGCGATGAATCCGGCCCGGCCGATCGTACTCCAGCCGGAGTCCTCGTCGCCGGCACCGTGGAGCAGGTAGAGGACGGGGTACTTCTCCTGGCTGTCGTCGTAGCCGGGCGGTGTGTAAACGTGCATTCTCCGCTGGGTATCGAGCGTCTTGGAGTGGTACCAGACCTGGCGGATCTGGCCATGGGGGACGGGCTTGTTGTCCTGGAAGGCGGTCTCGTCGCCGGCCAGATAGAACATGCTGTCCAGCCCGATGATGCCTTGCTTGACCAGAGGGTTGCGGGGGTCGATGGTCTTGACGCCATCCACGGTGAAGGCGTAGCTGTACAGATCAGGTACGAGCGGCCCGACGGTGACGGACCACAGGCCCTGGTCATCCTTGGTGAGCTTCTCGCCGGGTCCGCCGCCGGTCCAGTCCCCCCCAACGCTGACTTCCGACGCCTTTGGGGCGAGGATTCTGAACGTCACCTTGTGGTCGGCCAGGATTTCAGGAGAAGGGACATTGGGGCCGCGGCCCTGAAAACCGGCGGCCCGCCCCGGCCGTGAGGCTTGGCCGAGCGATTGCTGGAGCGAGATGCAGGTCAAGCCGACAAGAATTGCGGCGGCAATGCGGAACGACGGGCAGCGGGTCATGGTTCAGTCCTCCTCAAAGACGTTTTCCGGACGATTAGACCGCGACCGCGGCCGGCGGTCGTGATGGTTCGCTTGTTGCGCGGACGGGTGCCGACCATCGGATGCGTTCCCTCGGCAATCCGCTGCAGGTACTCGACCAGGAGATCTGTTTCGCCGGGGGTGAAGAGATGGATGAGCCGCCGGCGGAAGTCTTGGCTCTTGTGCCAGAGATGGGTGTACCGGCGCCGCCCCTTCGGGGTCAGGGCGACGTTGCGGGCCCGGCCATCGGTCGGATGCGACCGCCGCGAGACCAGACCCTGGTTCTCAAGCAGGACGAGCATGGCTCGGATGGTGTTGGCGTCGGACGAGGCCCGGCGGACGAGTTCCTGCTGGGTGATGCCGTCCTGCTCCGCGAGAAGGGCGAGCAGCACGAACTGGTTAGCGGTCACTTGGTGCGGGCTCAACACGGTGTCCGCCTGCCGGTGCATGGCCCAGTATGCGGCCCGTAAGGCCATCGCGATGTTGTGGCTGGTGGGCATGCCGCAGGTTCCGGGCAAATATGACGTATACGTATGAGACGCGATCTGGAGCGTATTCGACCGGCGAACCGGTGTCAACCTCGCTGAAGGGAGACCGTCTCGGAACGACGAAAGGAGAATGGAGAAGGTCACTTGCGGCGCAAGAGGGGGAAACCCCGGCGCTTCAGGTTGTCGAACAGCACCGCGCCGAGGATGACCAGGCCGAGAACGACATTCTGGGTATAGCTCTCCACGCCGGTGAGGTTCATTCCGTTCTGAATGACCGCAATGATCAGGGCTCCGACCAAGGTGCCGAGGATGCGGCCTTCGCCGCCGGAGAGGCTGGTTCCGCCGACCACGACGGCGGTGATGACGTAGAGTTCGTAGAGCCGTCCGTAGGTAGGCGATCCGCACCTGAGCTGGGAGGCCGTGACCACGCCGCCCAGGCCGGCCATCGCTCCGCAGACGGCGTAGACAATGAGCAGGACACGCTTCACGGGCACGCCGGAGAACCTGGCCGCGTCACGGTTGCCGCCGATGGCGTAGATGCGCCGGCCCAGCGTCGTGCGGCTCATGAGCAAATGAGCCAGAACGTAAAGGACGAGGGCGAGGAAGACAGCGTTGGGGATTCCGAGGACACTGGCCCCGCGCCCCAGCCAGACGAAGGATGCCGGAATCTGATAAACGGCCTGGCCCTGCGGGAGCAGGTACGCGAGGCCGCTGGCGACGAGCATCATGCCCAGCGTGGCAATGAACGGAGGAACGGCGAAGACCGTGACCATGAGCCCGGAGAACAGGCCCATCAGCCCGCACACCAGGATGCCGCCGGCCGAGCCGAGAATCATGCCCGCGACCGAAGCTTGCTCGGCACCGGCCAAGTCGCGGATCAGCAGGGCAGTCACGACTGCAGAGAGGGCGATCAGGCTGCCGACGGAAAGATCAATGCCCCCGGTGATGATGACCAGGGTCATGCCGACGGCCAGGATGGCGATCACTGCGATCTGGTCGGCCACGTTGAGGAGGTTGTCCGCCTTGAGGAAATTGGGCCATCGGTAGCTCTGGGGCATGATCACCTCGGCGCCCGCGAGGATGGGAAAGGCGGTCCTCAAGTCGCCGAAGACCGCCCAGTTCGCCGTGACGTGGTTGCCGGCGATGATGTCCAGCCTCACGCCCTGCCTGGAGATCCGCTCGAGTTCGCGCCGAGCGTCCACGGGCTGGCCGCGAACCGTGGCTTCTACGGAGAAGCCCGCGTTACCAAGGCTCGCCTCGAGCGCATGGGTGAAGAGGACGTCTTCGGGAATATCCCGGCCAACGATCAGTACCGAGGCCGGCTTCTGGAAACGTTGGAGGATCTGCTGGGTGAGGGCCCGGGCCCCTGCCTCGCCGACGGGATGCTGCTCGTCGAGCGTGACCCAGCTGTAGTAGCCGCACAACAACAGGAGTACCAGGACCATCCCGTAATCGGAGAAGGCTCTCGAGAACGCTGTTCGCATCTCGCTGCTGTGGTCCGTCGTAAACATAAGCGCCCTGTAGGGTATCTGAATGAGCCTTGTCGGACAGGTTTCCAGCCGGTCACGTCTGACCGGCAAGATGCCGGTCCCACACCATGCCGGTTCCACTCCTACCGGATGGCCGGATCCGCCTGGGCATCTCTCTGGCGGTAGAGGGCCGTCGGGATCAGGATTTCGGGTGGAACGGTCTCGCCGGCGAAGTGTTTCACGATGGTCTGAGCGACCTCCCGTCCAATCCGGTCAGGAAACTGGATCGGGTCGGCGTAGATCTTGCCTTCCCGGATCGCCTTCTTGCCTTCGGGTTGGCCGTCGAAGCCGATGATCTTGATCTGATCGGCCTTGCCGGCGTTCTCGAGCGCCGCCCGCACCCCCAGTGCCGAGGGGTCGTTAACCGCGAAGATGCCAGCCAGATCCGGGTGGGCCTGCAGCAGGTCTTGGGCGACCCTGAAGCTCCGTTCCCGGGCTCCGTAGCCAGGCAGCCTGGCCACGATCTGAATGCCGCCGCCGGCCTTCTCGTTTTCCTGGGCAATTCTCTCCTCGAAGCCCTGGACCCGCATCATGGCGGACTCAACTTCGGGATGATGCACGATGGCCACCTTGCCCTTGCCGCCGATGGCTTCGATCATGGCCACGGCCGCTTCAATTCCGCCGCCGTGATTGTCGGTGGCCACGTGGGTGACCACCTTGGCCGCCGGGTCGAGGCAGGCGATGTCAGCGGTGAAGACCGGGATGCCCTCCTGGTTGGCTTCCTGGATGATCGGCCCAATGGACTTGGAATCGCATGGGGTCAGGACGATGGCGGCGACCTTCCGCACGATGAAATCCTTGACCTGGTTGCCTTGCCGGGCCGCATCGAGTTCACCGCTCACAACGATGGCCTCGTAGCCGTGGCCGGCAGCCTCGCCGCTGAAGCTGTCGGCGAGCTCCTTGAAGAACGGGTTGGTCAGGGTGAGCACCGACAGGCCGATGGTCCCCCTGGATGCCGTGACGGGCTTGCTGGTGGCTGTTTCCGGCTGTGCCGAACCCTGATCGCCGCTCTGCTTGCACGCCGTTAGAACGTATGGAAGCAGGGCCATTCCCAGAACCAGGCTCTTTCGCGTGGTCATGTCGATCCTCCGTGAGCACGGGCCTGCTGCGGCCGGCGAACGCGGCCACCTCCGCCGGTGCAGCTGATGGTAAACGTGCGCAAGCTACTTTGCCAGCGGGCGGATCTCGATTTGACTAAAGGTGACGTGGATGCCTTCCGTGAAGAAGACCAGGCAGTCTCGTGCCCCGGAAACGCTTCGCCCGACGAGCGTGTTCCGGTTATCGAGGCATGCATCCACGATGTCGTTCTTGAGGATGAGGTCGACGGCGATCGGCCGATCCAGGTCCTCCAGGGATTGAAGCGCGATCGCCTCCTTGCCCAGGCTGACCTTTCGTTCCTGCGGCTCGATTCTCAGCGCGCAGGCCGGTTTCCCGCCGGCGCTGGGGCGGACACCGAAGCCGCCGGTCTGTCCGGGCCTGCCCCCGGCGGAAACCCGGAAGCGGACGTGGGCGTTCGCTGGCAGAGCGAGGAGCGTCGCCGTCGGGCGGCCGGACGGCCCGAGGCTCACCGAGTCCCGGCCGGCGGCAACCTCACCACTCTCAACCTCCCAGACGTTCCTCAGGAGCTTGCCGCTCGCCGGGGTCAGTTCGGGCACGAATCGTGTGCCCAGTGTCCCGTCGGAGTTCTGGAAGAGTTCCCTGAAGATGAAGTCGCCCCCCCATCCAACGTCCGAAAGCCAGGAGACGTAGATTCTTCTTCCACCTGTGAACTGTGCCGTCTTGGGCACGTAGAGGACATCCAGCCGGTTTGGCTTCGGTTCGGTCCAGGGGCCGAACGGGCTGCGGGACATCCAATACACGTGCTCCGCCAGGAGGTAGTGCCGGTTATTCCAGGCAAAGTAGTTGGGGCAATCGGTGACCCGCCCAGGCACGAGCAAGGGGTCCTTCAGCGCCCATTCCTTGAGGTCCGTTGATTCGAGGTGGGCGATGCAGCCGTCGCGTCCATCGACGAACCGGGCCGTGACCAGCATGTGAAAGCGGTGGGTGCCTGGATCGTGGAAGACCTCCGGATCGCGATAGTGCATCGGATCGTAACCGGGTTGCGGGAGGAGGATGGCTTTGGCGTCGCCCTTGTCAAAACGGACGGCGTCAGTGCTGATCGCGTGGTAGATGCTCTGCCGGTCGTCGAGCGCCCGGACGGCATAGAAGGCATGGTAGGTGCCGTCGTGAAAGAGGACCGACCCAGTGCAGATGGAGCCTTCCTCCTGCCGGGTGATGGGAAGGGCCATGGGTTGCTGTTGCCAGCGGACCAGGTCGCGGGTGGAAAGGTGAGCCCACTGATGGGCACCGAGGCCCCATTTGCTGTGGTGATGCCGCCGGTCGTAGAGATAGAAGAGGTGGAACGTGCCCTCATGGAAGAAGGGCATGCAGTCGCCCGCGTGCACATTCAAGCCGGGCGGACGCTGGTAAGCCGGGCTGATTGATGGCCGGCCGATGATCGCTGTCTGTCGCGCCGCGACGGCTTCGTTTCCTCCGGAGAGAGCGACAACCTCAGCATCGCCAAGGGCCCGGTTCCAGAGTGCGGCGTGATCCACCATGCCGCGAAACCTGCATTTGACCTGGCCGTTGATGGACTCCGCGCCGATGAGGCACGGTTCCGGATTCTCCGTCCGCAGTGAGCCGATGGGCCATTCCTCGTCCACCAGGACGCCGTCGATGGACAGGTCGAGACGGGCATCGTCGAACCGGGCGATGACATCATGCCACGCCGTAGCTCCGATTCGCGACAGCGGCGCGCTGAGCTGCAGGGGGCGATCGTTCCAGGTGGTGCCGAGTTCGAAGCCCATGGCCGGGCCGGCTCCCAGGTCGGTGACGAAGAGGTTGTAGCTGAGACGGCTGTGGCCACCATGCTTCGAGAAAAGAGGGGTGTCGTTCTCGCCCGTAGGGTCACGATAGCGGAGCAGAAGGGTCATGGTCTTCCCGCTCAACCGCAGCTCGCCGTCGGCGCCCTGGCCTGCATTCAGCCAGCCGCCGCGGAAGAGAGCGGCTTTCCCATCGCCACCGCGGGCCAGGGATGCCGCCCGGTCCTCGCCCTCGAGGGGGACCCCGAGCTCGACATCCCCGTCGATGGTCAGAACGCTGTTTCGGCTGGACGCGTCGCTGAGGTCGTTCATATGCCAGATGGCGACCGCATCATCCATCGGGCCGACTGCCCGGAGTGATTGTGCTGCTGCGGCAAGTGCGAGAAGAAAGACGATCTTCGGATGGTGGTTTGTACTCACGGGTCGATGGCTCCGGTCTGGAGAGTGCTTGCCATCGGGCGAAACACAGGTGCGGATTCGCTGCCCGGCGAGGGTATCGGGTGGCAATCACGAGGTCAATATCGCGGCACGATCGCTCCTCGATTCAGCGGCCGCGCGGTGGAGGGGCTCAGATGGCCGACGCCGACAACCAGGTGCTCCCTCGAACCACGAGTGGACGCCGGAAGCTGGAGTATCTCCCCAGAGTCGCCGATCGCAGTCCGGGCGCTCGGTGTGCCGAACGCGACGGACTCTCACTGACCCTGCACATCCTTGGCAGTCACCAGATCGGTGGGCACCGGTGTCTCCGGTGGCAGGGTGGCACCCTTGGCGACGGCCACGGCTGCTTCGACGCCCAGCTTGCCCATCTTGTCGGGATGCTGCTCGATGGTGGCGTGGAGTGTGCCCGCTCGGATCGCTTCACGGGCGGCGGCGAGGTTGTCGTAGCCGGCCACGTAGACTTGGCCCGTCTTGCCGGCCGAGGCGATGGCCTGGATCGCGCCCAGGGCCATCATGTCGTTGGCGCAAAACACGCCCTTGAGCCCCGGGTTCGTATTGAGGATGCTCTCCATCTTCTTCAGGGCCGGCTCGGTTGCCCACTCGGCGGTGTCCATGGCCGCGATCGTGACCTTGCCATCGGTCGCCTTGACCGCCTGCTCGAAGCCGCGTTTGCGGTTCTCGGCATTGTCTACGCCGCGAATGCCCTCGAGCATCGCCAGCTTGCCCTCGCCGCCGATCTTGGCGATCAGGGCTTCGGTGCTCTTGCGGGCCCCCTCGGCGTTGTCCGGCCCGATGAAGGTCTCGATCTTCAGGCCCGCGTCCTTGGCCGCAGCCGCGTCAATCCGGTTGTCGAGATTGATGATCTTGATGCCGTGAGCCTGGGCGTTCAGCAGTGGGGCGATGATCGCCTTGGAGTCGGCCGGTGCGACCAGGATCACCTTCGAGCCCTTGCCGATCGCGGTCTCGACATGAGCGGCCTGCCCGGCGGTGTCGGTTTCCTTGTCCACAGCCATGACGTCGAGCTGGACGCCGTGTTCCTTGGCCGCCTGCTCCGCGCCGGCGGCCATCTTCTCGAAGAACGGGTTGGTGCGGGCCTTCATCAGCAGTGTCACCCGCAGGACCGATCCCGACGGCTTGGTGGTGCTCGATGACTGCCCTTCCTGCTTGCAGCCGACCAGGAACAGGGAAGTCACTGCCCAGAACGACGTCACGATGATGGCCTTGCGCATCATGTCAAGTCACTCCTCGAACCGCCACGGACGGCGGCTACCCACGTGATGAATCGGTCTCACTCTCACCGCTCGCTTCCCAGTTCCCGAAAACAGCAGGCCGCAGCAGTCGGGCTTACATCGCCACTGCAGTCGTTCCCTGGCTACGCCGGCTGTCAATGTACGCCGCCACGACCAGAACGCAACCGACGATGATCTTCTGCGTCGACTCGTGCACGTTCGCGGTGTTCAGCCCGTTGGCCAGGACGGCCATGATCAGCGCCCCGATGAGCGTTCCGACCACCGATCCCTCTCCGCCGGCGAGCCGCGTACCGCCGAGTACGACGGCGGCGATAGCGTACAGCTCAAAGCCCTCCCCTGCCGTGTAGCTGCCGGTCGCCACCCGCGACCAGTAGATCATGCCCGCCAGCCCGGCGCAGAGTCCGCTGAAGGCAAAGCACATGATCCGCACCCGGCCGGTCCGCACGCCTGAGTATTCGCAAGCCAGCAGGTTGCCGCCTACGGCGTACACCCTCCGGCCGGCGACGGTGGTCGCCAGGAACAGGCCCCCGGCCGCGACGGCCACAATCGCCACCAGGATCGGAATCACCGAAGCCATGGTCGGTGTGCAAGCCAGGAGCTCGGTTTCTCCCCCGCTGACCCAGTAGGCCAGACCGCGAATGACCAGCAGCGTGGCCAGGGTCACGATGAAGGAGGGAATTCGCAATCTCACGGAAAGCCACCCGTTGCCCGCCCCGCAAGCCAGTCCCACCGCCAGTGAAGCAGCCAGTCCGATCGCCACCATGCCCCAGGTCGGTGGCCCGGAAGGCCTGCATGATTGAACCACGGCCACGAAGACGACGTTGCACAGGGCCACCGCCGAGCCGACGGAGAGGTCGATCCCGCCAGTCAGAATGACGAAGGTCATACCCACCCCGAGGGTCAGGTTGATGGCTGCCTGCTTGAGGATATTGATCTGGTTGGTGTCATTGAAGACCCAGGCGTTGTCACGCTCGATCACGAGGAACTGGGGTATGCCCAGCCGCCACTTCGTGGGGTCCAGCGGCTGGCCCTGCGTGTCCAGGGCGGACAGCAGGATCATGGCTGCATAAACGCCCAACAGGGCAACAAGCAGGTGGCGGTAATGGCGGAGACCGCTGGTCATCATCTGTCGCGCTCCTCCTTGGCGGATAGCATAACTCCCGAGGTGCATACCGCAATGTCGGGGTTTGCCTGGCGGCTTGCGGCCGCGTAGCATGTCGGCGGCAAGGAGCCTATCCCCCTCGGCCCGACACCCAGGTGTCCCGCATCGGTCCTTGCTGGCGAGACGCCCGTGCCACACTTATGGGGACACGTTCTATGTGCTGTTCAAATGCCCTATCGAGAGGTGACGTCATGCCAGGCCGGTTGTACCTTACCCGAGTCGCCCTTGTGGTCATGGGTTTCGTTTCCGGTGCCGCTCTGGCCGAGCCACCCAAGCTGGAGGTCTGGCCGGTGGACCCGCTGGTGAAGGTGTTTCGCGACGGGCGTCCGCTTCAGCCCGGCGAAGCCACGACGGAGGTCGCCCGGGGCGAATACGCCAGCCTCCAGGTCGTGGCCCGCTGCGAGAAGGCCCTCCAAGGCTTGCGTGCGATGCTCGATCCGCTCACCCCGGAGGGTGGCAAGGGCGGCTCATTGGCAATCGGCTCGATTCGTTTCGTCGGCTACGTGCCCGTGGACCGGCCGATGCAGACACCCTCCAAAGACCAGCTGCGCAAGCCGCCGGCCGACTACCCGGATCCGCTTCTCGAGCGGGCGGAAATCGACGTCGAGGCAGGCCAGGCCCAACCCATCTGGTTGACGATCCCGGTCAAGATGGATACGGAGCCGGGGCTCTATCGGGGTACGCTCAGAATCACGGCATCCGCAGACGGGCAGAGCGCGTCCGCGAGCGCGCCGGTGGCGGTGATGGTGCACAAGGCGACGGTCGGGCGTTCGCGGTTGTGGGTGACGAACTGGTTCCAGATGACCTCGGCGCACATGAAGAGCAAGCCCGGGACCGATACGCCGGCCTATTGGGAATTGCTGCGCCGCTATGCCCGCAACATGGCCGCTCATCGTCAGAACGCGGCCCTGATCGCCCCGTTGTCATCGGCGGCCTACAAGGTCGGCGCGGATGGGAAGCTCGAGGCCGACTTCACCCCATTCGATCGTTGGGTGGAGATCTTCATCCAGGAGGGCGTGATCGGCCGGATCGAGGGCGGGCACATCGGCGGTCGGGTCGGCGGATGGGATTCACAGTTCGTCGTCCAGATCCGGCAGGTGAAGGACGGCAAGGTGACGTCCGCCTCGGTCGATCCCAAGAGTCCGGAGGCCGAGACGTTCTACGCATGGTACTTCCCGACCTTGCTCAAGCACCTGGAGGAGAAGGGCTGGCTGGACCGGTACGTTCAGCATCTGGCCGACGAGCCCATTCCCGGCAACATCGAGAGCTACCGCGCCATGGCCGCCCTCGTTCGCAAGCATGCCCCCAGGCTCAAGACCATCGAAGCCTGCCACACCAAGGACCTCGTGGGAGCGATCGACATCTGGGTTCCCCAGCTCAACTTCTATCACCAGGACTACAAGCACTACACCCAGCGGCAGAAGGCCGGCGATGAGGTCTGGTTCTACACCTGCGTCTTCCCGCAAGGCGAATACGCCAACCGGTTCATCGAGCAGCCGCTGATCAAGACCCGACTGCTGCACTGGATCAACTACCGCTATGGCGCGACGGGATACCTGCACTGGGGCTACAACTGGTGGACGGATCAGGATCCGTTCAAGATGACGACTCGTCCCCACGGCGGACCGGAGTACTTGCCGGCGGGCGACGCCTGGATCGTCTATCCGGGAGCCGACGGCCCGCTGGACTCCCTCCGCTTCGAGGCCATGCGCGACGGCATCGCCGACCACGAGTTGCTCAGCATGCTGGGTGAGCGCGACGCCGGAGCGGCGGAGAAGCTGGTCGGTACGCACGTCCTGGCCTTCGATCGCTACGATTGTGACGCGGCCACCTTCCGGGCCACGAGGCACGCGTTGCTCGAGCAGCTCGACCAGGCCCGCTGACAAGGCCCTACTTGAACACGAATCACACTTCCGCGTCAACCATCCGTGGAACCTCGACGTCGTTCAGGAACGCCGAGCCTCCCTCGAAGTGGTGGGAGTCGAGCAGATTGCGGACGCCCACCGCAATCGAGGCCTGCTTCTTTCAGAATTCACACTCGCTGCCGCCGATCGTCTGGCACTCTCTCTCGGCACAAGGCTCGGTCGTGGGGCATCCCTTCTACTTGAAGACCAGCCGTACCTCCGCGTACACCATGCGCGGGGCCTCCCCGTGATTCGAGAACGCCGTGCTTCCCTCTGGGTGGTCGGGGTCGAGCAGGTTGCGCACGCCCACGGCCACCGAGCCTCGGTCTTTCCAGAACTCGTATTCCCCGCGCAAGTCGAGCCGGAAGTAGGAGTCAAAACTCTGGCGGAACTGGGGAAACAGCGGGCTTACCGCTGAGACCGAATCGACGTAGTAGAGATGGGCGGAGAGGTGCACTCGATCGAGCGGGCTGTATCGCGTGCCGACCATGAACTTATGGCGGGGCTGACTGATCTCGTCGATGTAAGCCCCGCGGTATGAACCGTTGGTGTCGAACCGCTCGAAGGTGTAGTTGCCCAGCAGCGTCAGCTGCGGGTTGACGGGGTACCGGGCATCCAGCTCGGCCCCATAGGTCCAGCCTCGGACACCGTTCTCGAAGTACTCCTGCAGCAGGCCGGGCGGGCCGGGGCGCAGATGACCAATGTACATGTTGTCGGTCTGATTGCAGAACAGGTTGGCGTTGGTCTGGAGCCGCTTGAAGAACTCGCCTCGATAGCCCAGTTCATAGGCGATGACCTGTTCGGCGTCGACGTCCTGGTCGGACGTCATGTGAGCTAGCCCGCCGAGCATCGGTATTTGCATGAACCGGATGCCCAACGGCGGCATCTGGAAGGCCCGGGCCACCGCCGCGTAGACGAAGGAGGTATCCGAGAGCTCGCGGGACAGGGCCACGCGCCCGCTGGGCTCGAACCCGCCATAGAATTCGTAGTCGATCCTGGCGCCCAGATCGAGCCTCCACCGGGGGGCAAACTGCCATTCGTCGTTGACGTACAAGCCGATGATCGCCGTGGAGGCGAAATCCTTGCTCATCAGATAGGGGTCCGAGTTGGAGGCATCAAGTAGGTCCGTTCGGGTGTCGAGCCCCCAGGTGAGCGTGTGGCCGTCCCGGTTCTTGATCGTGTCAGTGAATTGAAGGGCAATCTGCTGATAGCGGTAGTCCACCGAGCGGGTGCCGTGGCACGCGTAGTAGTCGTTGACGTAGGCGTTCAGGGCGAATTGGTTGTCCGGGGCAACCTGGTGTTCCCACTTGCCGAGAATGAAGGAAGCCTGAGCCGTGGGATTCTTGGAGCTGAAGAGCTTGGCCAGCGGCGCCACCGAAACGCCGCCGTCCGTCAGCCCGTGTCCGCCGGAAAGGGTGATCTTGTCGGCCGGCCCGGCGTCGTAGATCGCGTGCACCCCGGAACGTCCGATCTTGAGGTCGTCCTCCAGGCCGGCCAGGAGCGAGCCGCCGCGACGGAAACCATCGCTGCCTTCATATTCGCCGGAAACGCGCAGCCGAAGCTTGTGGTCGGAGAAACCGTACCCGAGGTGTTCCTTCTGAGCACCGCGCGAACCGCCGCCTCCGGTCACCGTCAGCCCTTGCTGCTCGGCAGGATCCTTGGTGATGATGTTGATCACCCCGTAGACCGCGTTGGCTCCCCAGGTCACGCCGCCTGGGCCGCGGATGATCTCGATTCGAGCGATGTCCTCAAGCTGGAACGGCCAGTTGCCCCACAGCGTTCCTCCGAAGAGCGTGTCAAACACCTGGCGACCGTCCACCAGTACCAGCGTCTTTCGGGCGAGAGCGCCTTGCCCTCCGCGGGGTGACACGGCCGCGATGTTGTAGGTGATGTCGGCCACATCGACACCGGCGGCCAGCCGCAGCGCGTCCGGGACGTTTCGGGCCCCCGAGGCTCGGATGTCCTCGGCGGTAATGATCGTCGCGGCAAACGGGAGGGTGTTGATCTTCTGTTCATGCCTCGATGCGGTCACGACGATAGGGACTTCCAGGGTGAGCAGGTCGATGTCGTCGGTGGTGAACTCATTCCCGGGGGCGCTGGCCGGCTGACTGGCCGCCGGGGCAGCGGAACCGTGCGTCAAGGTCTCGTTTCCGCTCGTTTGGCTGGCAGATCCGCAGATCAGGGTAAGAAAGAAGGCTGTGCGTGTCATCAGCATCGGGAATGCTCCACGGCTCACCGTCAACGTCTCGACCCGGACCCGCTTGCGCGGTCGTCGTGGCGGTGTGCTGCCTGAACAGCTCGGATGGCGGTTACTCGTTGCCATAGCGAATCGTCGTCTCGTTCAGGACCGGGCCAGGAATCGTGAGGCCGATCATGCTGGCCGTACGCTCGTTGACGGCTTTCTGGATCTGGTCGGGATACTGCAGACCGATCTTGGACGGCGCCTCACCAGCAAGGACGCGCATCGCGACACGGGCCGTCTGCTGACCAATTGACTCGTAACTGGTGTAGCAGCCGCCCAGTGCGCCGCTCTTGACGAAGTTCTCGGAGAACGCCCAGACCGCCTTCTTCTGCCTCAAACCCCACAACAAGGCGGGTCTGACGGTATCCTTGGTATAAACCTGGGCGTCCGCGATCATCAGCAGTGCATCGCAGTTCCTGCGAGTGAGCTCCTCGATGCCCTTGGCGAACTCGTCTCTGGAGGTCTCGATGAGGGCGATGCTGAGACTGGTCTCGGTGCCGGCCCGATGGATGGCCTCCGCCGTTCGCTTGGACCGGAGACTGTACAGGACCCCCACGCTCCGGACTTGGGGCTGAACCTTGCCGATCCACTGGAGCTGGGTTCTGGGCAGGACGTCCGTGGTCACACCCGCAACCCGGGAGTAGTGTGTGTTGCTCCTCTCGGTCATGGGGAAATCAGAGGCGTTGGTGATCATGCCGTAGACCACAGGAACAGCCTTGATGTTCTCCAGGGCCGCCGAGGTAGCCTGCTCGCCAATCGTGATAATCACGCTCGGCCTGACTCCTTCCACCCGCTTGAGGACATCGAAGAGGTCGGAACTGGCCGCCGGGGGAGCCCCGGGTTGAGACGCGGTTCCGGTGGTGACGGATGGGCCCTGACGAGGCAATTCGTACAGTTTGACTTCATGCCCCTTGTCCCCGAGGGTCTTCTCCGCAGCGATGGCCGCAGACTTGTAGGCGTCGTGCGGGGCCAGCAGAATCGCGATGGAAGCCGCCTCGACCTTGGCCTGGGCGAGTGCGATCGTCCCAAGGGTCATCGCAAGGGAGAGGATCCCGCAGGTGAGGCGAGACTGTCTCGGGGACAGGATGTGGACTTGTGGACCGCTCGTCGCCATCAGGGCATTCCGCACTTATGTCCCCGACTCAGAGGTGCGGATCCAGCTTCGGATCACGAAACCCCTTGATCCCTGGACCACCGTAGAGCACGGATGGCCGCAAGCAGGCTTATTATCGGCATCCTGGCCCCTTACTGAAGGTAAAGCGTGGTCGGTCTTCCCGTTTCCGGTCATTGGGACGATCCTCCAACAGGCAATCTGAGCTTGTCGTGTGATGGAAATCCGCCAGGCAGCACCTACACATGTCGGGTGTCTCAAAGGCCGATGTAATGACAGGCTGGGGTCTGGGGACAAGAACGACCGACGTGCTGGGTCGGATGAGGAGTAGTCCACACTTGGGTCTCAAGGGACGGGCGTTAATCTTCTGTGTTTTGTTGCTGGCCGGCACCGTCGGCACGCTGAGCACGTCGCTCAGCTACCTGCATCACCGCACGGCCGTCCGGAATGTCCACCAACAAGCGATGATCCAGGCGAAGTCCATTGGACGAACTGCCGAGCCGGACATCCTGTTGAACGATGCGAAGGGTCTTCAGCGGCTTCTGCAGGCGACTGGGGAGGCTGGCCAGTTCCGACTTGGCCAGATTACGGATCCGGAGGGCAAAATCCTGGCTCGGTCCGGGCAATCTCCGCCTGGGGGCGAGCCTGAGCTTCCCCCGGTCAGCGTCCGCCCGAGACAGCCGGATGCGTTCCTGGTGACCTCCGAGAATGAGGAGGTCATCGTGTGGGTGCCCGTATGCTGGCGGGCCAACGATCTGGACCTCGGCCCGCTTCCTGCGGAGGAGAGCGAGGACCCCAAGACCGGCGTCGGCGTCCCGATCGGCTATGTGTGCCTGAGTTACTCGATGGCTCCGCTCCGTGCCGAGATGTGGCGGCACCTCATGCTCAGCGCGGTGATATCGGGTGGGGTCATCCTGATCGGCCTGCTGGTGACGTTCGGCGTGGTTCGCCACGTGTTGACTCCGGTCGAAGACCTGGCCCGTACGGCGGCGGCTATTGCCGACGGCGATCTGTCCAAGCGGGCCAGCGAGGATGCGATCGGAGAGATCGGGACGCTCGCCGAGTCCTTCAATCACATGGCCGAGACCATCCGCCAGTACACTGAGAGCCTGGAGGAGCAGGTTCACGAGCGGACCATCGAGTTGACCGATGCCCTCCGGCGGGCCGAGGCGGCGACCCTGGCCAAGAGTGAATTCCTGGCCAACATGAGTCACGAGATACGCACTCCACTCACGGCCATCATGGGCTACACTGACATTCTGATTGAGGAGAGCTACAGCCGGGCGGCCCAGGAACCGCTGGGGATTGTCAAGCGCAATGGGCAGCATCTGCTGCAGATCATCAACGACATCCTCGACCTGTCCAAGATTGAATGCGGCAAGATGGAGATCGAGCGTGTTGCGATGCCGTTGGTCGGTCTGATTGCCGAGATCAAGTCGCTGATGCAGATACGCGTGGAGGCGAAAGGTCTGAGCTTCCGCATCGAGTACGCGGGTGAGATTCCGGAGACCATTGAGAGCGATCCGACCCGCGTTCGCCAGATTCTGATCAACCTGGTCGGCAACGCGATCAAGTTCACGGAAGCGGGCGGCGTCCGGCTTCAGGTGCGGTTTGTCGAAGCCGCCGGGCCGGACATTGTTGAGCAGGTGTCGGTCACGCTGGACAGCGAGGGCGAAGCCGGCGCCCAGGTCCGAATCAGGCCGGGGGATCCTTGCCTTGAGATCCAAGTCATTGACACGGGGATCGGCATGGACAGCGAGCAGATCGGTCGTCTGTTCCAGCCGTTTTCTCAGGGGGACACCTCCATGACCCGCCGGTTTGGCGGTACCGGTCTCGGCCTGGCCATCAGTCGTCGTCTCGCCCAGCGGCTGGGGGGTACGGTCACGGTTCGAAGCGAGCTGGGCAGGGGAAGCACGTTCACGTTGCTTCTTGCCACCGGTCCGCTGGAAGGGGTACGCCGGATCGCGAAGCCCGACGACGTGATCATCACCGAGTCGGTGGTCGAACGTACGACCGAGCCACCAGCGGAGCCCAAGGACCTGGGCGCTCGAATCCTCCTGGCCGAGGATGGGCCGGATAACCAGCGTCTGATTTCCTTCGTGCTGAAGAAAGCCGGTGCCGCCGTTGTCGTGGCGGAGAACGGGAAGGTAGCGGTCGAGATGGTGCGAGCGGCCCAGCGGGAAGGTCGGCCGTTCGATCTGGTGCTGATGGACATGCAGATGCCGGTTCTCGATGGTTACGGTGCGACCGGTCAACTTCGCAGGATGGGTTGTTCGGCGCCGATCATTGCCCTCACTGCCCATGCCATGGCCGGTGACAAGGACAAGTGTCTATCCGCCGGTTGCACGGACTACGCGACGAAGCCGATTGATCGCAGGGTGCTCCTCGATGTCATCCGGCGGTGTCTTGGGAACGCAGCCTCCACGGCCCAGGCCACCCCATCGGTTTGACGGGCATTGATTGGATCTGGGGCTCGCCCGCGCGGCGGGTTCCGGGCGCGGTTCATGGTCTTCTTGCAGCTTCTCTTTTGCAGCAGGGGATTCGGTGATTCGCATCTTCCCGGACAGCTGGATGAGGAGGCGATCCTGTCCCGTCGGGGGCATGCCGGCTGAGCGGATACTGGCTTAGAGCAGCTCCGTCAGGGCATCGGCGAGGCGATCGTACTGCCCTGCGTTGTTGTACACCTGGGCGGCGACGCGCAGCATGGCCTGGCGTGGTGCCGGCCAGTAGAACACGGGGACCTCGATCGAGAAGCGATCGGCCAAGATCCGGCCCAGGCGGGGCAGGGGCACGGGTGCGGCCGGGTCGGCGGGCTCGGTGGCGGCGGGCACGTCCGGCAGCCTGACGGCGGCAATTGAGCCGATCATCTCTTCCGAGCACGCCGGCTGGGTGCCGAGTCGATGGCAGAGCATCCGCCGCGCGGCCAGGACGGTCTCGCGGTTGTGCCGCATCAGTCCGTCGAGGCCGCTGGGCACCAGGGTTGACACGAACCGGATGGCCTGGCCCACGCAGAGCCAGGCGGTGGGATCGTCCGTACCTTGCCAGTCGAAAGCGTCCTGGAAGCTGGTGTAGCCGAGCCGGGGCTGGTTGTAGCCGTGGCTGATGATCGGCGGCTGGATGCCCTCCTGCCGGTCGGGCCGGACATAGAGGAATGCAGATCCTTTTGGTGCGCATAGCCACTTATGGCAGTTGCCGGTGTAGTAGGCTGCCCCGAGCTGATCGAGATCCAGCGGCAGCATCCCGGGGGCGTGAGCCCCGTCCACGAGGACATCGACGCCGCGTTCGGCCAGCCGCCGGACCAGTTCCTGGATCGGGAAGACAGCCGCGGTCGGGCTGGTGACGTGGTCGAGCACGGCCAGCCGCGTTCGGTCGGTCACGCAGCCGAGAACGGCATCCAGAACCTCCTGGGGCGATTGGATCGGGACGGGCACTTTGGCGACGACCGCTTCGGCGTCCTGGCGCCGGGCGACATATCGAACCACGTTGGAGCAGGCGTTATAGCCGTGATCGGTCACCAGCAGCTGGTCGCCTGGTCGGAAGCGAAGTGATCGCACGACCGCGTTGACGGCCGCGGTGGCGTTGTGGACGAAGACCAGGTTTTCCGGTCGGCCGCCCACGAGGCTTGCCAGGCATCGCCGGGACTCGTCCAGGAGCGGGAACATATCGCGTACCAGGAAGGGGACCGGCCGCTCCTCCATGCGTTTGCGCAGCCGGGCCTGCAACTCCAGCACTGGCCTGGGGCAAGCCCCGAAAGCGCCGTGGTTGAGCATGACGATAGACGGATCGAGTAACCAGGTAGGCTTGGTCATGGATGTTGGGGTGCGGTGGAAAACGGGTCGTGGGGGGTCGGCGGTGTCCTCGTTTTGGCAGGAATCCGCGTTACCGCCCCGCGAGTACCCGGGCGACCCGTGTCACGGCTCGGTATTCACCATTCACATCGCGGGTACTCGGTGCGACGGAAGACCATCAAGCACGCGGCCCGAGGCTTTGCGGGACACCTGCGGCTGGCAGGTCATCAGCGAGGCGTTCGGGTTTCGCGTGGGAGCTATTCTACCCGGGCTGGTGGAAGTGGCAATCTGGCATCACCTGGATGGAGGTGTTGAGTTTCCCTCGGGGTGTCTTCGCGTCCGGCGCGTCCGGTTCTTTACTTGCCGGCCGGGTTGGGCCACAATTCGGCAGGGTGCTGGACGGATGGGTGGCCACCTCCGGCGACTCGCTAAGGAATTGGTGATGAAGGTTCTGGTGGTAGGGAGCGGCGGGCGTGAGCACGCCCTGGTCTGGAAGGTCGCGCAATCCAAGCGGGCGAAGCGTCTGTTCTGTGCGCCGGGGAATGCGGGCACGCTGGCCCTGGCCGAGAACGTGGACCTCAAAGCCAACGATGTTCCGGCGATCGTCAGCTTTGCCAGGAAGGAGAAGGTCAACCTGGTGGTGGTTGGGCCGGAGGATCCGCTCTGTCTGGGGCTGGTCGATGCCCTGAGCGAGGCGGGCATCCGGGCGTTTGGTCCCACGAAGGCGGCGGCCAAGATCGAGGCGGACAAGGCGTTCTGCAAGCAGATCATGCAGCAGTCCTCGGTGCCGACGGCCGATGCCCGGGTCTTCACCCAGTTCCGCGACGCGCGGACGTACGTTGCGACCCGGGATGCCGGAATCGTGGTCAAGGCGGCCGGCCTGGCACAGGGCAAGGGTGTGATCGTCTGCGATGACCCGGCGGACGCGATTCTAGCCCTCGAGCGGATCATGGTCCGGCGTGAGTTCGGGGCGGCGGGTGACATCGTCGTGGTCGAGGAGAAGCTGGTTGGCACGGAGATCAGCGTTCTGGCCTTTGTTGACGAGCACACGATCTACCTGATGGAGAACACGCAGGACCACAAAGCTGTTGGAGAGGGGGACACCGGTCCGAACACGGGAGGGATGGGGGCTTACAGCCCGACGCCGCTGCCGGACGACAAGACTCTACGACAGATCGAAGCGGAGATCCTCGTTCCGGTGATCGACGCGCTGAAGCGAGAAGGTGTCACCTACCGGGGGCTGCTCTATGCTGGTCTGATGTTGACTCCCGGGGGACCGAAGGTGCTGGAGTTCAACTGCCGATTTGGCGATCCGGAGACCCAGCCGCTGATGATGCGGCTCAAGACCGACCTCATCAGTGTCTTTGAGGCGGTGATCGACAACAAGCTTGATGGGGTATCGTTGGAGTGGGATCCTCGCCCGGCGGTGTGCGTGGTGATGTCGTCCGCCGGTTATCCCGGGGCTTACGAATCCGGCAAGGAGATCTTGGGCTTGGAGGAGGCCGGCCGGCTCCCCGATACGGTAGTTTTCCACGCCGGCACGCGCAAGAGTGGGGACAAGATTGTCACTTCGGGGGGCCGTGTCCTGGGCGTGACCGCGCTGGGGGATACGCTTCAAGAGGCACGCGACCGCTGCCATCGAGCCATAGACATGATTCGATTTGACGGGGCCTACCATCGTCGTGACATTGGCCACAAGGCGTTGGCCAAGTAGCAGGCTGGGGGTGTCACGAGCGGTCCGGCTGCGGGGGACGTTGTCTATGCCGGCCGTCGGGTGTGTCTCACGGCCAGGGCGATATGTTTCCCGTGGCGAGTGGGCCGGAGCCGCTTGTCCGACCTGGCTGGGCAGCGGTTGCGGCGGCGAAACGAAGCCATTGCCGGGCTGGGTGAACCGCCTTGGTGACCTCGCCGGGGCGGTTTCGGGGTGTGCATGGGTGAAATGTCCGGCGCCAAACGAAGCCAAAGTTGGGGTGGGGCGTCGCAGGCGGGGGGTGTCTTTTCGGTTGTCAAAGAGCTGGGAGGGCGGGGCTGGGCGTTTCCCCTATCGATATCGTGTTGGGTGTTCCGGTGGGTGATGGTTGGACGGGACGGGGGGCGGCGCCGAGTGGTGGGGCGATAGCCGGCGGGTGGACCTGCGGAGTACTGCAGAACCGTCTGCCCCACATTCTGGTCTGCAGGCGCCGGGACTCAGAGCAGGGGTTTGACGATGAGGCAAACCAACCAGTAGGCCAAGGCGCCGACAGCTGCTGAGCAAGGGAGTGTGAGGATCCAGGCGGTCACGATTCGCTGTCCCCAGATCCAGCGTACCGAGCGGATGTTCCGGGCGCTGCCGACCCCGAGGATGGCGCCGGTGATGGCGTGGGTTGTGGACACCGGGATGCCCCAGAGGGCGGTGCCGATCAGGGTGCTGGCTCCGGACGTCTCCGCGCAGAATCCTCCGATGGGCTGCAGGCGGGTGATTTTGTCGCCCATGGTTTTGATGATCCTCCAGCCGCCGAAAAGCGTGCCCAGGGCGATGGTGATATTGCACGAGAAGACGATCCACCAGGCGATTTCGTGGTGAATCCCGAAGAGTTGGTACTTGCCCGTGGCCCACGCTTCCTGACCGGCGGTGACCAAGAGGGCGACGATGATGCCCATGGTTTTCTGAGCGTCGTTGGCTCCGTGCCCGAGGCTGTACAATCCTGCGGAGACGAGCTGCAGACGACGGAAGAGATGATCGACTTTTCGCGGCTTGGCATGTCTGACCAGGTGGGCGGTGACCACCATGTTGAACATGCCGAGGATGAAGCCGATCACCGGAGACAGGATGAGGAAGAGGAGCACCGGCCACCAGCCGCTGAGGATGAGCGTATCGAAACCGGCCTTGGCGATAGCGGCTCCTGCATACCCGCTGATCAGGGCGTGGGATGAGCTGGTTGGCAGGGCCAGCCACCAGGTCAGGAGGTTCCAGAATATTGCGCCAATCAAGCCCGCGCAGACGACGTATTGGTCGATGGTGTTGACGTCGACCAAGCCTTTTCCCACGGTGTGAGCGACGGGGGTACCGAACACGAACACGGCGAAGAAGTTGAAGAACGCGGCCCAGACGACGGCCTGGAGAGGAGACAGCACGCGGGTGGAGACGATGGTGGCGACGGAGTTGGCCGCGTCATGGAAGCCGTTCAGGAAATTGAAGAAGAGGGCGAGACCGATCACGACAATGATGAACGTCAACATGGGTGTCAGCCGGTTACGGGTCCCCACTTACGAACACTTTGGATCGACCGACGCCTCAGCCGGGTCGATTGCTGGGGGCGCGACATACCGGCGGTCACATGGTCCAAGCCGAATTCACGGAACCCCAACGCCTTGTTCCGAGAACGAGAGCCGATGCTATCCCGGTGTTGCCATCCCAATTCCCACATGTGCTCCAGCGAGTCACGGAGCGTAGGGTGGATTCTACCCTGGCCCGATGGGGACGGCAATCCGGGGGGGGTGGAGGATGCGGGTGTTGGGTCTATTCGGCCGGCTAGGCCTTGGCGGTCTTTTTTCTGGGTTTCTGCCGCTCCTCGTCGGAGATGAGCTTGTACTCGATGCCGTCCGCGAGGGCGATCCAGGAGGCGGCGATGACGTTTTCGCTCACGCCGACGGTGCCGAAGATTTCGTGGCTCTGGTCGTCCATGAACTCGATGGTGACGCGGACCCTAGCCGCGGTAGCCGCTCGGGGGTTGATGACCCGGACCTTGTAGTCGATGAGCCGGACGTGTTCGACGTTCGGGAAATGTGGCTTGAGTGCCCGGATCAGGGCATGAGCCATGGCGTCGACGGGGCCGTTGCCATCGGCCACGCGGTGCTCGTCGTGTTGCCCCACGGCCAGCCGGACGATGGCCTCGGTTTTGGGTGTTGGGCCTTGGCCGGAATCCTGGGCTACGCTTCGCCAGTAGTTCAGTTCCCAGAATGGGTGATAGAGTCCCAACTCGCGCCGGCAGAGCAGCTCGAAGCTCGCCTCGGCTGATTCGTAGACGTACCCTTGGTCTTCGCATTCCTGCAATCGCTTGAGCAGTTTGCGCTGCAAAGGCTTGTCTTGAGCGACGTTCAGCTTGCGGCCGATCTTCTCGGCCACGCCGCTGGAACCGCTGAGTTCGCTGATGAGGACGCGGCGCGAGTTGCCGACCCGCTCGGGATCGGTGTGCTCATAGCTTTGGGTTACTCTGCGGATGGCATGGACGTGCATGCCGCCCTTGTGGGCGAAGGCGGCGTGGCCGACGTAGGGTTGCCGGTCCTCGGGGATCAGGTTGGCGATCTCGTAGACGTAGCGGCTCACCTCGGTGAGGCGCTGGAGTCCCCCTGGGGCGAGGACGTCCTTGTTGAGCTTGATGGCGAGGTTGGCGGCCACGGTGGTGAGGTCGACGTTGCCGCATCGCTCGCCGATCCCGTTGATCGTACCCTGGGCCTGGGTTGCGCCATGCTGGATGGCCGCCAGGGTGTTGGCCACTGCCAAGCCGCCGTCGTTGTGGGTATGGATGGCGATCTGAATTGAGAGATAGGGTTTGATGGCGTCGATGGCCCCGCCGATTCCCTCGGGGAGCGAACCGCCGTTGGTGTCACACAGGCAGATGCAGGCAGCGCCGGCATCCTGGGCGGCCAGGAGGGTCTGGAGGGCGTACTCCGGGTTGGCCGCGTAGCCGTCGAAGAAGTGTTCCGCGTCGTAGATAATCTTCCGCCCCATCTTGGCGCAGTAGCGGATGGAGTCGGCGATCATGGCCAGGTTTTCCTTGTCGCTGACCTGGAGGACCTCGCGCACGTGCAGATCCCAGGTTTTGCCGACGATGGTGACCACGGGGGTCTCGGCCGACAGGAGGGCCTTCATGCCCTCATCCTGCGGTGATTTGGAGTCTTTTCGCCGAGTCATGCCGAAGGCGACGATCTTGGCGTGTTTGAGCTTGGCCGCCCGGATTTCCTTGAAGAAGGCCTCGTCCTTGGCGTTGCTCAGCGGGTAGCCGCCCTCGATGTAGTCGATGCCGATTTCGTCGAGCTTAGCTGCAATGAGGAGCTTATCTTGGAGGCTGAGATTGACGCTCTGGGCCTGGGTACCGTCGCGGAGGGTGGTGTCGTACAGCTCGATGCGTGGCCGGTTTGTGGGGGACATGGGTTCTGCTCTCAAAAAACCCCGGGCAAGCCTGCCCGGGGTGTGCCGTCATTCAGGTCTTTTAGCATTTTGGGGCTTAGCTGACAAGCGGTTGTGGCCATGGTCGGGGCGGGCTACAATCCGCCCTATCCGTGCCCAGGCCGGCGGCCGGGCCATGATCCCTCTGGCGAGCTCATCATGTCAGCACACAAGAGTAAGAGAGGCGTTTTTCCGGGTACGTTTGATCCGCTCACCAACGGGCACCTGGACGTCATCAAGCGAGGTCTGAACCTTGTGGACGACCTGATCGTCGCGGTGGGGCACAATCCGGAGAAGCAGGCCCTGTTCACGCCCGACGAGCGCATGGAGATGCTCCGCGAGCTGACCAAGGACCTTGAGCGGGTGCGAATCCAGTCCTATCAAGGTCTGACCGCCGAGTTTGTACGGAGTGTGAAGTCCGACGTGATCATTCGCGGCATTCGCGACAACGTGGATCTGCACTACGAGCTTCAACAGGCCAACATCAATCTGGCCATTGGGGGTATTGAGACCATCTTCCTGTTGGCCCGCGACCAGTTTGCCATGACCAGCAGTACCTACATCAAGCAGATCGTGGAGCTGGGCATGGTCGACATTGACCGTCTGAGCCGGCTGGTGCCCCACCCGGTGGCTGAACGACTGATTGCCAAGTTTGGCAAGTGAACGAGTCTGGCCGGCAGATTGGTGGGGGTCACCGGTGTGATGGCGGGAGGGGAGCGCACACCGATACCCCTACCGAGAGATGAGGCTCGTGAGAGCGGGGGTACGGCCTGTGGGGCCGGGGCGAGGTCAGCTCCCGCCGGCGCTTGCGTTGACCAGAGACAGGGCCAGGGTGGCCGACGCGCCGATAATGTCGACGGTGCTGCCATAGTCGTAGGCGACGACTTTCTCTGTCAAGGGCATGCCGACGAGGAAGGCGACCAGCCCGGCCATAAGGAGACGCGTTCTGCTCATCCTGGATTCCTTTCGCTGAGCGTTCGAGGCGACGTTAGTCCTTGCGGCGTCATGCCATAGTATATCGGAGCCCAGGCTGGAGACAAGGAGTTGGTTTTGGCTCGAGCCGGTCCCGGCTGTCGCTGCCCGGGTGTGGTTGGCGAGTTGTCGCCCGGGCTGGGGTGGGGCGGTGGCCATGGTGGGGTGGGGCTGCTCTCGACCGGCCGACGGTCTGAGGACTTGCCAGGGGCGAGTTGGAGAGGTAATATGCACGCGTTCGACGGGATCGGGCGATTAGCTCAGTTGGTTAGAGCGCACGGATCACACCCGTGAGGTCACAGGTTCGAGTCCTGTATCGCCCAGTGATCTAACACACGACGAACGCTTGACTTAGCGTACCTGCCTGCGTGGGCAGTGCGGTTCAGGACTCCAAGAGACTTGGTAGTACTGCCGAGCCTGAAGGCCGCACAATGCCCAGACGGCACCTGTCTCCCCCTCGATACGGGCTACATAAGGCGACGGGGCAAGCCCACGTGATCCTCAACGGGCGGACGCACTAGCTAGGCCGGTACGGGACCGACAAGAGCTGGCATGAGTATGAGAGGCTTGTTCGGGAATGACGAGCCAACGCGCTCGGCCCCCGGTTCGAAGCGCCTCCCAATTCACCTGTGACGGTCGTTGAACTGATGCTCTTGTTCCTACGTCATATCGAAACCTACCACGTCAAGAGCGGTTATCCGCCAGAGGTCGGGTTTGGGTACCACTCCGAATACATCGAGGTGCTGGTTTTGGGCGGACACGATCGTCCAACCGCGCGTCTTCAGGCCGTGATCGCGCAGTCGCCCTGCGGGGAGGTCGATGTCCCACAGAACGGTGTAGGACAAGATGACGTCCATGGCGTGTGTCGCCCAATTCAGATACCGCTGGTCGCGGGTTGAGCCTCTTGTTCGGGGGTTTCCCTTTGCATAGAATGGGGATGTCAAGTTGTGTATTCTCCGGCCGATTGCTGGGGTGGGCGGGCTGGAGCGTTCCTTCCCGGCCGCAGGATTTTCGCCGTGTCGGGTGACGGCGTGCACGCGGTGTGGCCGCGTTATCGATGGGTCTGTCCGCTACCTCTGTCGGGTCGAGAGGAGGAGGGCCATGGCCGGAATACTCGTGGTTGACGACGAGCGCGGTTACCGGGAGGAACTCGCCAGTCTCTTCTCCTTGGAGGGTTACGAGGTTGCTGCGGCGGGCAGCGGGAGTGAAGCGATCGAGATCGGCGTGTATCAGCGTCCGGAGGTGCTGGTGGCCGACTGGATGCTCAGGGGCCAGATCCACGGTCTGCATGTGGCTGAAGTGCTGCGGATGGTCCGGCCGGATATTCGGGGGGTTCTGATCACCGGCTTCAGTTCGCGCGACTTGCGGGAGCAGGCGGACAGGCAGCAGGTTTCCGATTTCGTCGAGAAGCCGTTTGACCAGGATCGCATTCTCGGGGCGGTGACCAAGGCGCTTCAGGATGAGCCTCCCAAGGCCTCTTCATGCAGCGTTGCGGTGGTTGAGGTCGGTTCCGACCACGCCATCCGGTACGCCAACAGCAAGGCCCGGGGCATGTTTGCCGAGACGCTGGCCGGTTCCGGGGCCGAGTCGCTGGAACGGGTGCTGGCGACGACGTCGCTGCACGATCTGGCGGCGGTCGAGGACCGCTGGGTGCGAGTGGCGGTACGTGGTCGGCGGCCCTTGACCTGGCTGGCCAGGGCGCGGGCCCGCGGCCCGGGCGGGCGACGCCTGATGGTGCTTCTGGACATGGAGCAGCAGCACTGCCAGCACTATCCCAGTGTGGGCATGCTTCTGGGCTTGAGCATTCCCGCTCATACGCACTGGCCGTTCGGTGGCCGGGCGTTGATTGTCGATCGCGAGCCGCTGGTTCGGCGGATGTTCGTGACCGCGTTCGAGCACCTGGGTTGCACCTGTCACGCAGCAGGCACCGCTCAGGAGGCCCTGCAGCTGTATCTGGCGGACGACGGGATCTCGGTGACCATTCTGGACTATGACGTTGCCGGCGAGGGTACCGCCCAGTGGCTCCAGACGCAGCGTGGCATTCGGCCCTGCACGCTTATCGGCACCAGCGCCGTCGAACGCGGGGCCGAGTTCGCGGCGTTGGGTGTCGAGCATTTCCTGCCCAAGCCTTTCACCGTCGGTGACGTGGTTGAGATGTTGACCCGGCACACCGAGCAACTGCAGTAGAGACTCTCCCGCATTCTGGTCGGCACAGCGGGGCGATCTGCCTTGGAGGGCCGCTGACGGGAGCCGTGCGTCAACAGCGAAGGGCATGACCACTCGCGGCAGAACGCGAACGGCCATGCCTCTTGTTTCGCCCGATGGGGGCAGGTTCGCTTCGGCCTGTCCTGCTGTCTTGCCCGCTCAGCTCGCCCCGGCAGGCTCGGGATCACTCGCCGCGACACAGGCCTCGATGATCTCGTCGCTGGTCAGCACCTGATCGATGTTGAGCAGGATCTTGACCGCCTCTGCGACCTTGCCCATACCGAGGATGAAGGAGGTGTTGACTGCCGCCCCAACGGAGGGTGGCGGTTCGATGTTCGCGCCCGGGATGTCAAGCACTTCGGATACCGTGTCCACGATGATGCCGATCTCCTTGCCCACGTTGACCACGATGATGCAGGTCTGATCGGTGTGAGCCAGCTCATCGAGCCCGAACTTGAGTCGAAGATCGATGATCGGGATGACCTTTCCGCGCAGGTTGATCACGCCCTTCATGTCCCGTGGCATCTTCGGCACAGTGGTGATGTCCATCACCCCGATGATCTCACGGACCTTGAGAATCTCGACGCCGTACTCCTCGTTGGCCAGCTTGAAGGTCAGGTACTTGCCACCCTTGTTACAGAGGGGCTGGTTCTCGGGGGCGACCGTTCGAGTCTGGGTTGCGGTTGTGGAGGCCATGATCGTACCTCAATTGACTGGTTCAGAGACTAATCGGATTCCCGCCTGTGGCGTCGTCCCCGTCGAGTACGAGTGACTCGTCGGCGCCGCCCTGTCCCTTATCGGTCGTGGCACGAACCGGTGGGGCGGCCGGTTCTGTGATGTCGGCCGGAGTGACCAGGGTCTTAAGCTGCTTTCGCCGGCCGCGACCGGGGTGCGCGTTACGTTGTTTTATCGGACGGCTTGCGGAGCCGGTTGGTTGGGTGCGTCGATGGCCGACATGAGGAACACCGGTCGGGGGATCCGGCGTCTCCCGGTGTGCGGACTCGGCGAAGCGGCTGGTCCCGGCTTGGCGGATCACATCACCAGCGATACACTCCCCTTGTGCCCAGGGAGGAGACCGTGACCACGCAGGATTATGGATCGAGGGCAGTCCGCGACCGACTCCCGCCTCGCCTGCCGACCGACGTGGAGGGGGTCGAGGCCGGTCCTCGTGGAGGGAGCCCGCGTCGTGACGCGGTGATGGGACTGCGGCCGCTACGCCGTCTCGGTCGGACCGCCTTTCCGATTCGCCTGATCGTCCGGCTGATGATTGCTCTTCTCGTGCCGGCGCCGGGTTGCGCGAAGGAGAGCCCGGAGGGCACGGCTTCGGCTCCCGCCGCCTCCGAACCTGCGGTCTTGGAGATCGTGCAGGATGTCCGGATCGCGCCGTGGAAGCCGATCTTCACCGGGATCGAGCTCTGCCAGGCTTCGGCTGTCACTCCCCGTCCTCAGCGGATTCACGCTGCCCGCATCGACCTGACAGCCGCAGGAATTCGGTTCTTGGTCACGCCGTCCAACGGGGAGCTTCCAGGCGAGGTCAACGGTCGCCAGTC
Organism: Phycisphaerae bacterium; assembly: GCA_018003015.1. NCBI lineage: Bacteria > Pseudomonadati > Planctomycetota > Phycisphaerae > Phycisphaerae bacterium. The sequence continues at coordinate 117,968 of JAGNEZ010000011.1, forward strand.
GCTGAAGTTCCTCTCTGAGTTCAAGTGCCAGTTAGCCATCAACGCGTCCTTCTTCGCCGGCCAGTTCAAGGTGGGCGCGCCGTTGGACATTGTTGGCCTGTCGGTGTCCAACGGTGATGTCTACTCGCCCGCCAACGAGTTCGCTGCGCTCCTGATCAGCGAGGACAACCGGGCCCGAGTCTCGGCGCCGCCGTTCGATCTCGCGAAGGTGTACAACGCGGCCGCCGGCGACACCCTGCTGCTCAAGGACGGGCGGATTGCGGTTGACGCGAGTCTGCGGAATAGCATCACCGTGAACCGGCACCCGCGTTCAGCGGCGGGCGTCAGTCGCGATGGCCGGTACCTCCTCCTCATGGTGATTGACGGGCGGCAGCCCGGGTACAGCGAGGGTGCAACCAAGGTGGAAACCGCCGAGTGGCTGCGCAAACTTGGCGCCTGGGAGGCGGTGAACCTTGACGGCGGATACAGCAGCAACCTGGTGATCGAAGGGTCTGACGGCCGGCCGGAGCTGCTCAACCACCCGGGTCCGGCTTTCCTCCGACCCGTCGCCAACCACATTGGGGTGTATGCCCGATCCCTGGTCTCCAAGAACTGAGGATGTGCGGCCGAGGAATCGTTACGCCGACGGATGCTTCGGGTGACGGGGGCGGCCTCCTTCTGCCCTGCGTGCGGACGGTGTTGGACGCTTGGCGGCGGAGGCGATCCGGCGGTGTACACTCGAGCGCGCCGCCAAGGACCGCGCTTGCGTTGTTGGGGTGCGGGCCGGTTTGGGCCTTTATAGGGACCTTCCCGGCCTCCTTGGAGGGTGACGGCGTTTCCGGGCTTCCGGCGGGTGCTCGCGTCCCGCGTGAACGGCTTTCGGCCGAACGTGGTATACTGGGCCTGGATGGCCCGGAGGACCGCCCCGGGTCGCCGCAGAGTCGCGTCGCGGGGTGTACGCGCCCCGGATGATGGGAATGGACCCCTTGGAGAATCGTGATGAGTATGGCCGCCGTACCCTGTCCTCCAACCCTGCACCCCGGGGCCAGCGACCCCCTTGCGCTCGCACTCGGTCGTTCGGCATCCCTATACTGCCCGCCGACCTCGAGCCGGGTTTTGATCTCCGGTGAGCGGTCCCGCGCCCACGGTGGTGGGCGACTGATGCTGTGCCTGATCGCCTCGGCCTGGATGCCCAGCCTGGCCGCGGCGTGGGAGCTTCAAGAGGCCCCGATCATGACGCCCTGGGCCGAACTGGTTGACCCCGGCAACCCGCTGCCGGAGTATCCACGCCCCCAGATGGTGCGCGACGAGTGGATGAATCTAAATGGTCTCTGGCAGTTCCAGGCCGGCGCAATCGGTGAGGCGGTTCCCACGAACCAGGTACTGGCCGGCGAAATCCTGGTGCCGTTCCCGATGGAGTCGGCCCTGTCCGGGGTCATGCAGCATCATCCCCGGTCCTGGTATCGTCGAACGTTCACCGTTCCGGCGGACTGGAGCGGCAGGCGCATCTTGCTGCACCTCGAGGCCGTGGACTGGGAATCGGAAGTCTTCATCAACGGTCAGAGCGTGGGGCTTCACAAGGGCGGCTACGATGCGGCCACCTACGACATCACCTCCTTCCTCAGCGGCAGCGGCCCGCAGGAGCTGATCGTGCGGGTCTACGACCCCACCGACGACGCCGGCCAGCCGCGCGGCAAGCAGACGCTCTATCCCGGCGGAATCATGTACACTTCCTGCAGCGGCATCTGGGAGACGGTGTGGCTCGAGCCGGTGCCCGAGACGAGCATCTCGAGCCTGAAGCTCGTTCCCGACATCGACGCCCGGCAGCTTGGCACGACGGTGAGCATCCGCGGACCGGCCAGCGGCATCACGGTCACGGCCGTGGCTCGCATTGGGACCGAAGTGGTCGGTACCGTCTCCGGGGCCCCCGGCGTCGAGCTGCGGCTCCCGCTTCCGGATCCGATCCTCTGGTCTCCCACCCATCCGTTCCTCTACGACCTAGACCTCACCCTCACGCACGGGGCGACCGTCGTCGACACGGTGACGAGCTACTTCGGGATGCGCAAGATCAGCCTGGGTACCAAGGACGGCTTCGTGAAGATGCTGTTGAACAACGAGTTCGTCTTTCAGTTCGGCCCGCTCGACCAGGGCTTCTGGCCCGACGGGATCTATACTGCGCCGACCGACGATGCCCTCAAGAGCGACATTGTCGAGCAGAAGACGCTCGGCTACAACATGGTCCGCAAGCACATCAAGGTCGAGCCCGCCCGCTGGTACTACTGGGCGGACCGGTTGGGTATTCTGGTGTGGCAGGACATGCCCAGCGCCAATTCGTATACCAGCAATCCCCAGCCGCTGGACGAACCGCAGTTCGAAGCCGAGTTGACCCGAATGGTCGAGAGCCACTGGAACCACCCATCGATCATCTCCTGGGTCATATTCAACGAGTCCCAGGGCCAGCACGACACGGCATCGTTGGTGCAGATGGTCAAGGCGCTCGATCCCTCGCGTCTGGTCAACCAGGCCAGCGGCGGAAGCCACTACGGGGTGGGAGACATTCTTGACACACACAGCTATCCCAACCCGAGTTGCCCGACCAGTTCCAGCCAAGCGGTCGTCTGCGGCGAGTTCGGCGGCGTAGGGCTGAGTATCGCCGGCCACATCTGGGCCGCCGGTTGGGGTTACATCTCGGCCACTGATGGCTCGGATCTGGCTGCGAAGTTCGAGAATTTCTGCTACGAGCTCTCGAGCTACGTGCAGAATCGGGGGTTAAGTGCGGCCGTTTACACCGAGATCACCGACGTGGAGATCGAGCACAACGGCTTCCTCACGTATGACCGCGAAGTCCGCAAACCGGACGTCGACCGCATTCGGGCGGCGATCGCCTCGGTCACGGCAACAACCACGTTGACCACGGTGGTGCCCACTTCCCAGGCCCAGGCTGAGCTCTGGCGCTACCGTACGACGGAGCCGTCCTCAGACTGGATGGAGGCAGCCTACAGTGACAGCGCATGGACTCAGGGCCCCGGTGGCTTTGGAGGGAATAACCCGCCCAACACGACGGGACTCATCCGCACCGCGTGGAACACCTCGGATATCTGGCTGCGGCGCACCTTTAACCCCGGCAGCCTCACGTCGGAACAGATCGGCAATCTGTTTTTCAGTGTCTATCACGATGAAGATGTGGAGATCTACGTGAACGGAGTGCTGGCCGGCAGCGCCACGGGATACACGACCAGCTACGGCTTGCTGCCCGTGTCCGAGGCTGGGCGGGCGGCCATCCTGCCCAACGCCCTCAACGTACTGGCCGTCCACTGCCATCAGACGATCGGCGGCCAGTACATCGACGTGGGCCTCACGATCTGCACAACCGAGCCGATCGATCCGCGGCCTCCGGCGACCACGCCCACCGGTCTGCGCGCGGTGGTTGGAGCTTTGGGCGTATGCCTGGGATGGGATTCGTCGGCCAACGCGACCGAATACCGCGTCAAGCGGTCGGCGGTGAGTGGCGGCCCCTATGCCAACACGGTGGCAAGCTCGCCGGTCAACGCGGCGACAGACTCTACTGTCGGTGCCGGCACAACCTACTACTACGTGGTCTCGGCGGTCAACGCATCCGGCGAGAGCGGCCATTCCGCCGAAGTCAGCGTGACCACCCCGGTGCGGCCGCCCCCCGAACTCGCCGCCTGGTTCAAGGCCGAGGACCTCAGCGGATTGGCCAACGGGGCCGCGGTGTCCACTTGGCCGGACGCCACCGACCACGGCTATGACGCGAAGCAAGAGACCTCGAGCCGAAAGCCGACCTATGTGACCGGAGCCATTCACGGACTGCCCGTGGTCCGTTTCAATGCCGCCAACAGCACTTACTTGGCGTTTCCTCGCCCGGTACAGGATGATTTCACCATCCTCTTCGTTTATCAGAGCAGCCAAGGCCGCGGAACGGGCACGCACTTCTACCAGGGGGCCGGCCTGGTGAACGGTGAAGTAGCCAATGTCGTCAACGACTTCGGCATCAGTCTCAACGCCAGCGGCAAGCTGCTTGCCGGCACCGGTAATCCGGATACGACCATCGCCTCCAGCAATTCCGGCTTCAACGACGGACAGCCGCACCTGGTAGTCTTCAAGCGAACGCGGAGCACGGGAATGCTGGAGCTCTATGTGGATGGTCTGGCTCAAGGTGCCGCCACCGGTGGCACGCAATCTCTGACGGCGCCGCTGCAACTGGTTCTGGGTGCTCAACAGACCCTGCTCTACCACCTGACCGGCGATATCGCCGAGGTGAAGATCTACGCCGGGGCGCTCAGCGATCCCGACCGCATCGCGGAGGAGAAGGCCCTGCGGTGCAAGTACGGGCTCTGGAGCGGGACGCAGGAGTTTGACTGCAACGCCAACGGCGTGCCCGACGAGTGCGAGGCGGACAGCGACGGCGACAGCGTCATTGACACCTGCGATAACTGCCCGGTGGTGTTCAATCCTGGTCAAAGCCGGCACGCCCTGGATTTCGATGGTGATTGCGACATCGATATCGACGACGTGCGCGTCCTCGTCGCATGCGTCTCCGGCCCGCACATGCCCGCGATCAGCGCGTGCCTGAGCAAGGACACGGATAGAGACGGCGATGTGGACCAGGACGACTTCGGTGTGCTCCAGCGCTGCCTCGCGGGGCCTGGCGTCGCGCCTGATCCGGAGTGCGACCACTGAGCTCGGCACCTGCGTGCTGGCGGCGCCGTACGGGCTGGGCGTGAGCGTGCGGCGGCGGCGTGCCGGGGTGCTGGCCGAGCGGGCGGGGCGCATTCCGCGATCTCTCGGGCTTGCTGGGGGAGGGCCGCATCGCCGCAGAGGCCGGGGTGACGGGATACGGCCTCAGGTCCTTCTCGGTGGCGTCAGGCACGGCCTGCGGTCCCGGACCCCGTGGTACGCCGGGTGCTATGGCCAATGGTCGGGGTCGTTCGGGCACTGATCCGTCGCCGCGAGGGGAGGCCTCTTTCCCGTCCGATCAGGGTTAAGGTCCTTATCCCCAGTGAATTAGGGTCCTGCGGCCCGGGAGCTCAAGCCTCGAATCCGCCGAGGCGAGTCCGGAGGACGCCTAGGTAAGTCCTGATTTGACAAACACTTCCATGGGTTTAGACCGGCTTTCGTCGAGGTCACCCGGGTCGTCGAGGAGTCCCTCGATCCCGAGAAGGCGGGGTTCTCTGTGTCTTGGTGAGCGGATCGGTACACGTCTGGCATGTCCTGCTGGAGCAGGCTCTCCTGGGGACCGATAAGTACGTACGCAAGGGCGTCCAAGGCGGGTCCAGCGAACGCCGGGCTGTGGCCGCCCGAAGCCGACGCGGCGACAGGGTCGCCACCGGGGAGTTCAACGACATCTTCGTGGATGAGGCGAGGGCCATCACGAAGGAGAACACAGAGGACATACTCCGATGAAGACAGGACTGCTGATCGTTCTGCTGGCGACCATCTTGGCGATAGGCGGGTGCTCTAATTCCCACTGTGATGCCCGGGGATGTGTCGATCCCTCGCTCACCAGGGCGGACAAAGAGAGGATCTGGCGCGAGTACGCTCTTGACCTGAGGACATCCAAGTACCTCCGAGTCGCGAAGCGCTAGGGGGTACCTCGAAAGCGCGGCGGTCTCCCCCAGAGACTCGAACCTCCTCCGAGGGAATTGCGGTTACGGTCGGGGTGGTGGTTTCCAGCCGCGGAAGATTTCAGCCTCACGACGTCACCTGGACTCATGGTGTCGAAACGGGGCACCTTACCTCCAAGCCGTTGCTCGACGCAGAGGCTATCCGGCCAGACTCCACGACTCGCCGCCGGGCCATGCGGTGATCTGGCGGACACGGAAGGCAAGGCAGGCAAGCCGGAATCGACGAACGCGGGCGACAGGGCCCACGGTGCCTGGAGAAACGCCTTGAACGTCGCACTCTTCCCTCACCGTCCCTTAACCCTCAATGACTCCTTATACAGGTCTCCGATTACTTCAGGGGTGATGACATTGTAGCCCCTCTGAACCAGCCCATCTCCCAGCTGGTTCAGTCTATCCGCATTGAAATCCCAGTTGAAAAGAAAGACGTTCATGAAAAGCGGCCTGGGCAGCTTGCCCGCCCATGAATCAACCTCTTTGATCATCTTGTCCACGGGACTGGTGTTGACCATGGTGTGGAACACTGGGACCCCTTCCACTAGCTCATTGGCCTTGGTCCGGTCAGCAGTTCCGTCATGCTGTCCCATGTGGTAATCCGCCGACCCGTATCCTCCCATGATCGCCTTCATCCCATTGATCCTGGCATAGTACTTCAGGAAAGGACTGCCCACGCTCCCATATCCCATGACCCACGCCCATTTCTCATCCATGCGTTTGATATACGTTTCGGTGATGTTTACGAAATCGGCGAGAACATCCTCACGATACGTCCCGAACAGGCTGGCATAGTGCTTGAGATAGAGGTACCCGATTCCTGAAACGGCGCACCCGATCGAGTCATTTGGATGGATCCCGTCAATGACCTCGTCAGCCATGGGCGGCAGCAGGTCATAGATCGACGGACCCATCGTCCAGCTGACTCCATACTTCCTCTCCTTCGGCAGCGACCTTCGCATGTCATTGAAGAATCCCTGCCAGGTGTTCAGATTATCCCCGTCCGACATCAGGAGCGAGACATAGACCCCGTTCTGATCCAATGCCATCGATTTCGGCGTCGGCTGCTTATAGGTTTTGCGGTTGGTGTAGGAAGTGAGGATCGTCAGGTTGCCCGTATGATCCGTCGGAACGAGGAACTTGCCGCAGCTTGAAAGGAAAGTGACCCCAGGTCCTTCCCCGCAGCCATACCCGTTCCCGCACCAGGGATATCCCAGAACAGGAATGTTGACAGGGAACTTCGTGGCGAGTAGGGACTTGAAGAATTGCCGCTCTCCGAAGGTGTCCGCACCGGGAAAAGAACCGTCCACCTGGCCGGTAATCCACATGGTAAATATGTTCTTGGCGATCAGGTAATCGCGCAACGGACAGAGATTGACATTGGGTCCGACGAAGGCGAGCACCGTCTTGTCAAAACGGTCATAGTACTTTTCAGTCACCTCCTGATACGCATCGACGATGTTCGGCCAACGCCCCCTGAGGTCGATCTTGACATTCAGCCCATATTTGTTTACCAGGGACAGGTCCGCCGCCAGAAGGACATCCTCCATGCCCGCGATCATGGTGGCGATGTTGATCGACCCATAGAGCTTGTCATCGACGAGGACTGCGTTCTTGAAACCATATTTGTCAAGCAGTTCATGGGCGGTGGAGACTACCGTATATCCCTGGATCCACGATTTCTCCTTGAGGTACTCGAGCCAAGCTCTCCAGTTTCTTCCATGGATGAGATACAGCTCCGGAGGCCTGGACTTGTTGACCAGACCCTGCAGGCTCGCGAACAGCGTGCGGTCCTTGCCTTCCATCTCGTGCTTCTCCAGATCGAAGACCACAAGCTCCCGTGCTGGATTGCCGCATTTCGGGTAGAGCCACGGCCTGTTGGCCAGGAACATCGGCTTGACCGCGACCTCGTGCTTCGACTCAATACTCGCCTTCTCACTCTGGGCGAGCACGTCCAACCCTAATCCTAAAAAGAAGACCAAGGAAGCAAGTAGATGCACCTTCATATGGAAGTCTCCTCGTTCATCTTGGTTGCACATCAGTGCGATCGTGGCGGCCGAATCGGGAATATGGACAGGTCCCTGATGGCATCATCCTACAGCTTGTGTGTGGCCAAGACAAGTCCTTGGATCATGCACGGTCGAGGATGCGCGGGGTCGGCCTGGCTCCGTTTCCGTTCATCCAACCGATGCAACTGGGGTGGTGTTCTCCAAAACCCGGTAGATGGTGGGCGGGTGGGCCGGTGATACGGGCAATACGGGCAACGCGGTGACCGTGGGCGGCCATGGAACTGATGGTCTCCCGCTGTGCGGGCGTCAGCGTGAGAAGACCGAGCTTCGTTCAGCCTCTACGGCTCCCCGGGTTTAGGCGGCGGTTTGGCCAGCTCGGGCTCGCTTGGCCCGGGCCTCGGTTTGGTCATCGGCCAGGGAGGCTGTGATCAGGGCGTGGAACCGCATCAGCACTCGGACGGCATGTGAACCGATGGCCGGGTGGCCAGTTCCGCAAGTTGGTCCATTCCTCTTTGCGAGAAGACGAGCGAGTTCATCCGCAGATTGCGCAGACTCGATCCGGCCCCGATATGAGGGGTTACGATTTGGGCTCTAGAGCGGGCAGAGAGTCGGGAGGTCATGAGGTGTGTTCTACATAGAGGTCTGCCAAGCCGAGAGGGGGGTGCCCGCAGCGCACGCGGCTGGGCGCAGATCGGGAATCGCGAGTGGCAATTGCACGCCCAAGCTCCGCACCCATTGACTCCTTCGCCTGATTCGGCGAATCTCCGGCACGACGCGGTGCCGGATTGTGCCGCGCAGACGAGCCAGGAGCAGGCATATATGCAGCCAACCGCCGCCAAGACCGCCGGGCAAATGATCGTGTCTTATTTCCGGGACTTTGGGGTGCTCAGGGAGACGCGGAGGGAATACTGGGGCATTCAGATCGTCAATTTCCTGGATTGTACGTTCTATTTCGCCATGTTGACGATCGCGACGGTCTTCTTGTCGGAGGACTTGGGCCTTAACGACAAGCATGCCGGCTATTCCGTGGCCATATTCACCTCCGCGACCACGCTCATGCTGCTGGTGTCGGGCCTCTACACCGATTGGCTCGGCATCAGGAAATCCCTGCACATCTCGCTGGCGGCGATGTTGGTGCTGCGTCTTGCCATGGTGGGGATCGCGTTCGTGCCCCACCTGCCGTACCGGGGGATCTGGGCCAGCGTGCTGTTCCTGTTGATGGCTCCGTTCATGGCCGCCATCCAAACCATCTTCCAGGCTTCCTGCCAGCGGTTCACCACCAGGCGTTCGCGCAGTGCCGGCTTCAACTTGTGGTATCTGTTCATGAACGTCGGTGCCGCCGCGGGCGGGTTCATGGTTGACGTGGTTCGCCTCAAACTGGGATTGCCGAATTTCCACATCTTCACCCTGGGGGTGATCACCGCTGCCCTGTGCCTGCTGGTGGGCTTCTTGACGGTGCGCCGCGAGGAGCAGCTGGTCAGCCCGGACGAACCGCCGGAGACTCAAGCGAGCGAGGGTAGAGTGGAGCGCAAGCCTCCGTTGCAGCTCTTGCGTGACGTGGTTCGCGAACCGGCCATCTGGCGGCTGCTGGTGCTCATCGCCTTGATCCTGGGGGTGCGTGCGGTCTATGCCTATCTGTACCTGCTCATGCCGAAGTACTGGCTGCGTACCATCGGCCCGGACGCCGCCATTGGCGTGCTGAATACCATTAATCCCACCGGGATCGTGATCGGCCTGATTCTGTTCATTCCGATCACCAACAAGTTCAACGTCTTTTCCATGCTGGTCTATGGCGCGATGATCTCGGCCCTGGCCCTGTTTCCGATGGCGCTCCCCTGGCAGATGTACGGATCGAGCATCGCCACCGCCCACTACCTGATGGCCGTGCTGTGCATGGTGATTGTGACCGTCGGCGAAGTGATCTGGTCGCCTAAGTTGAACGAGTACACCGCCGCCATCGCCCCGAAAGGCCAGGAAGGCACCTACTATGGCCTGTCGCTGATCCCGTGGTTTGTGGCCAAGACTCTGGTGGGCCTGATTTCGGGGCATATGCTGGCGTATTGGTCGCCGGAGAGGGTGGTCGTCAACGGGGTGAGCCTTCCACTCCAGCAGGCCATGATCCAAGGCCAGGTTTCCTATTGGCATAGTCCGGCGGCGATGTGGCTGGTTCTGGGCGTTTGGGCGTTTGTTGGTTGCCTGGCCGCCAGGCTCATCCGGGGTTGGCTGACCCAGGGCGCCAGGTGGAAGGTCGAGGTCTGAGGGTACCTCCGGTGCGGCCAGCTCTTGTGGCGGGTCGCCCAAACCTGAGCGACTCGCTACTCGAACCGTTGAGTCCTCGCCTCCCAGCGAGACCAACCCGTGGTTGCGAACCGTTTGCGTCGTGCGTATGGTGGCTGTTGAATGAAAGGCTCCGGTTCCGGAACCGAAAACAAGGACCCCCGGCAATGAGCGATTCATCAGTAGAAGCGCAATCCACTCAGGCCTTGGCCGTTCGGCTGCGGCTGAAGCGCAAGTTCCTTGTCGCCCTCATCGTTTCGCTGGCCGCAAGCGCCGCGATCGCCACCGGCGTATTCCTGTTCGGCAAGTTCGACGAAACAGCGTTTCGGATCCTGGGTTCGCTGGCCGCCCTCGCGGTGCACAGCCTGATCGCCATGGTGCTCGCCATCTCCGTCGAGAAACGCCGCGGGCTGGTGCTCCACAGCACCGGACTGGTGTTGTTCGCCGTCAATTTTCTGGTGCAGCTCGCATGTATCTGGTGGCCGGTCCTCACCGGGTCGACGAACCGCTTGGTGCCGCTGCCCGTCCGCGGCACGCTCACGACACTGGTGTTAATCGGCTACTACATCCTGACCCTGCCCGGAGCGGCTTTGTGGGAGAAACGCCGCTGGCAACCTTTGCCGCAGGCGACGGTGCTGGCCTGCATTAGTGGACTGGGGATGGTGCTGGCGTGCATCTGGTTGGACTGGAACCGGAGCTACGAAGTGCTCAATGAGGCCACGGCGATCGCCGCGGTCGTGGCTTTTTCGCTGGCTCACACAAGCCTGCTGGGGCGGCTGCCGGTGTCAACCGCTCACCATTGGCTCCTTGGCGCCACGATCCTCTGCCTTTGGGCCGTCGCCGCGACGGTTTCGTTCATGATCGTGGCGGATTCCTCGGATGAGTTCGTCATCCGTGTGCTTGGTACCCTTGGCGTGTTGGATTTCGCTGGGACGCTGGTCCTGCTGATCCTGGTCAAGCTCAGACAGGTCACCGGTGTTGAGCAGCTGGAGTCGGTCACTGCAAGGGTGGAGATCCGCTGCCCACGTTGCTCGGAGGCGCAGACTGTGGATGCCGGAGCGTCAAAGTGCCGGGCGTGCGGGCTCAAGTTTCGAATCGAGATCGAGGAGCCGCGCTGCGCGAAGTGTGGCTACCTGCTGTGGCAATTGCCTGAACGCCGATGTCCCGAGTGCGGCTTGGCGTTCTGAATTGCGACACGGCCCATGTTCCAGCTGGCCCGACGCCGATCAGCGTGGCTCACTCGCCATCAGCGCGTGCTTCAAGCCCAGCCGGTCGAAGACCTTGTCGGAGCTGATCGGCCGGTCCTGGTGCCGACAGAAGGCTGCGTGCAGAGAATCCAAGGCACCGGCATTGTGCTCGTTCATGAGCTTCGCTGCTTCGAGGAACACGACCGGATTGCCGCCCTTCAACATGGCCAAGCCCAGTACATCTTCGATGATTCGTTCCGGATCGGAACGCTTCGACTCAGCGTGATGGCGGCGGGACTGAGGGCTCAATGTGCGTCGAAGAATCTCATCTCTGCTTGCCGCTTTGACTGGCGTCATGCTCGCAGTCGCGGCTGTCGTGTTTGCTGTGTTGGGCAGCGAATGAGCCTCGGCTGGCAAGACGAATTGTCACGCCGAGCGAGCACAGCCGAGTGGGAAGGTTGGTCCGACCGTGCCGGCGGGCACTTACAGGACCGGCTTGGACCGGTACGGTGAACGGGCTGGCCGTCCAGCGCTACATTGCCGCCTTGACGGCGGCCAGAGCCGCATCGTAGTTCGGCTCCTGGGTTATTTCGGGCACATACTCCGCGTGGACCACCTTGCCCTTGCGGTCGAGCACGAACACGGCTCGCGCCAGCAGGCCCAACTCCTTGATCAGCACGCCGAACGCCTGGCCGAAGTCACGGTGTTTGTAGTCGCTCGCCGTCATGACGCGATCGATCCCCTCGGCGCCGCAGAACCGCCTCTGTGCAAACGGCAGATCCATGCTGACCGTGAGGACAATCACGTCTTTGGCGAGATGCGTGGCTCGCTGGTTGAACGTCCGTGTTTGCGTCGCGCAGACCGGTGTGTCCAGGCTGGGGACCACGCTGAGTACCAGGATCTTGCCGTGGTACGGATCACACCGCAGGTCCGACAAGTCATTGGCCGTCAGCGTGAAGTGCGGGGCCTCGCTGCCCACCTTGAGCACCGATCCGATGAGCGTCAGAGGCTTGCCCTGGAACGTGATCTCACCGCTTCGCTCGGTCATTACCATTCTCCTTTGGCCGTCGTCATCCGGCCCACCATGGCCAGCAGTACGCTGGCCGATCCAATGACAAGTATTGTTGAGTGCGCTATCATCCGCACCTTCACAACATGAGGTTGTAGCCGCGCGTCATTGCCTGATCACACTTCCTGCTTCATTGTGGTCCCGGGAGCATTTCCGGCCGCTCCTACCACGCGTGCCGCCTCGCTCAGGGAGATCGTCCCATCGGCCGCCCGCTGCAGGACTCCGCTGTACAGTGACTGAGCGCCTTCCTGGACGAGCCGCTCACGCACCTCGTGTTCGGGTGGGCCATCGGCCAACCACGCACTGTGAGACTCGTCGAACACGGCCACCTGGAATACGCCCGTCTGGCCCTTGAAGCCGGTCTGGCCGCAAGGTGAACATCCTCTCGCCAAGCGGACCGTATCAGGCACCGCCAGCTGGGCTTGTTCAAACAGCTTTCGTTCCGCATGGTTGGACGCGCGTGCCTGCGCGCATTGGTCGCATAACTTTCTGACCAGGGTCTGGGCGATCACCATCCGCAACGAGGAGGCCAGCACATACGGCGGAACACCCAGGTGGCGCATGGCCGAAATCGCGGCAGCCGCGTCGCGGGCATGAATCGTGGCGAGCACCAGCCGGCCGGCCAGGGCCGCTTGTGCAGCGACGATGGCCGATTCGGCGTCGCGAATCTCGCCGACCATCAACAGGTCGGCATCCATCCGCAGCAAGGTCCGCAGCCCGTCCTTCATCGTGATACCTCGCTTGGCATCGATCTCCAACTGCCGCACGTACGGCAGGTCGAACTCGATCGGATCCTCGATCGAAGCGGCGATGAGGTGGCGTAGGTCCTCCAGTTCAGTCAAGGCATAGAGCGTGGTCGTCTTGCCCGAGCCCGTCGGCCCTGCGACCAACACCAGGCCGTGCGGCCACTGCATCACGCCGCGTACGGTCGCGAGTTGTTCCGGACGCATACCCAGCTGCTCCATGTGCCGCCAATCCTCTGGCTTGGTGAGCAAACGCAGGTGAGCGGCCTCGTTGCGCGGCGCTTCAGGAATGACCGTGACCCGAATATCGCGCACTCTCTGGCCATCCCTCCAGCGGAACTGACCTTCCAGCGGCCTGAGCGTGGCCTGAAGGTCGAGGCTCGCCGCGACCTTGACCTGGTTCATCAGGCGTCTCGTCTGGTCCAGGTCGAGCTGTTCCAGTTCCCGCGCCACGCCATCGACCCGGTATCGCACGGCGGCGCGGTTGCCCCATGTGTCCAGATGGATGTCGGTGGCGCCCTGATCGACGGCATCGCGGAGAATATGCGCCAACGGCTCAGGCAACACGGGGGTTTCTTGGCCGGGCAGGTCATATGGATCGGGATTCCGCAGCGATTGAGTCATGATTCTCGGCTCCTGCCATCTGATCGAGGTTCCACAGGGCAACGGCTACACAGGCTAGCGATACCCTGCGCTTCTGTCCAATCGCTGTAAGTCATGGCAGCGATTCAAGTTGTGGAGCGCAAGCCTCCGTTGCAGCTCTTGCGTGACGTGGTTCGCGAACCGGCCATCTGGCGGCTGCTGGTGAACAAGTACACCGCCGCCATCGCCCCGAAAGGCCAGGAAGGCACCTACTATGGCCTGTCGCTGATCCCGTGGTTTGTGGCCAAGACCCTGGTGGGCCTGATTTCGGGGCATATGCTGGCGTATTGGTCGCCGGAGAGGGTGGTCGTCAACGGGGTGAGCCTTCCACTCCAGCAGGCCATGATCCAAGGCCAGGTTTCCTATTGGCATAGTCCGGCGGCGATGTGGCTGGTTCTGGGCGTTTGGGCGTTCGTTGGTTGCCTGGCCGCCAGGCTCATCCGGGGTTGGCTGACCCAGGGCGGCAGGTGGAAGGTCGAGGTCTGAGGGTGGAAGCCGTGTTGCCGTCGCGCAGAACCGCATCACCACCGCGAATCACCTTCTCCTATTTAATCCCTCTATATAGAGGACGGCTTCCTTGATTGCTCATGATGTTCTTGAATCGCGTTGCGCTGACCGGACGCTCCGCAATCAGCCTTCCATCGTAGATGATGCTGAACACGCCATAGGGCGTCGGAAGCTCCCTTGATGCCTTGGCGCTTCTGATTCGAACCACTCTCGGCTTCAGCCCAAGAGCTCGGGCCGCCTGCGCAATCTCCGCCGCGCACTTTGGGACGTAAGGGCACTGATCGGCAGCCAGGATCGTGAGCCCTTTCTTGTACCTTCTCAGGGCTCGCTCCCTTTGGACGATGAAACGAGGATCCGGGGCGGTTTTGTTGAGCTTCTTGGCGAGTAGCTCGTAAGGAGTGGAGCTATCCACCGGGACAAAACCGGCTTGGATGAAGAAATCACTTCGTGCCATGAAACTATCGGAACTGGTCACTACGGCGACGCCTCGGCACTTACTCTTCTTGGCGTCCCTGAGACAACTATCCAGGAGAAGAGCGCCAAGCCCTTTCCCTTTGTGTTTGCCGTTGACCATCAGGCAGTGGATGACGAAGTAACCTTCCGCCTCCACTGGTCTCCATGCATGATGGCCAAGGGTGTACTCTATCATTCCAATGTCACCGAATTCCTTGGAGCGCAGCACCTTGAATTTCAGGCCTTCCGTGTAGCGCTTCTTGAGCCAATCCCTCTTGCGGCGAGGTCCCACCAGGTTGCTGCCGGCCCTGTAGCCGCAGAATCCGCACGCGCCGATGTTCTCGGCGTTGGTTTCGACGATTTGGTACTCTCTCATCTCTTGACCCCGATCGATTGCAGAACAAGTGATTATGCGAGTCTGGATGACATCCCACGCCCGGGCGATATCCGACGGATCGGGAGCCCAGGAAGGGTCATAGACCATTCTTTAGCCTCCCTTCGGTCCGCCGCCCGCCCATTATATACCTTCGAAACCCCGTCAGGTCTCCGGCTTCTCCTCTCCGTGTCCTCGGTGTCTTGGTGGTTCGATTCGCCTTCTCCCTCGGACTCACCTCGCGAGCATCGGCCCCATCGCCAGCTCACCGGGACCTGGCCGACGAAGGCCGGCCCCTCTGAACCCGGCCGGTAGGTGCGGAACGCCCCCGTGGGGAGCCCGCCGGAATCGACGACGCCGGTCTACCAGCGTACATCCAGAATATAAACACGGATATCTAGACTCTGTAGCATAAACGCCGGGTTTTCCTCTTGCTCCGCGGGCCGGATTGCCGACGATTTCTGTGAGAACAGGGTGTTTTCACAGGAGGACCGCCATGGAAGGCCCCGGAGAGTACCTGCCCGAT